>NZ_NDIO01000142.1:0-21406 GCF_002241085.1 Vibrio sp. V03_P4A6T147 | reverse complement strand
AATTTGTCCTTAGTGTGATGGGGTATATGCTAGCTATATGATTTATATTAAAAAAGCAGCCTAAGCTGCTTTCAAAAAAAATTGAATAAATCAAAAAATGAGAGGCTAGGCATCTCAATCACGGTTTTTGGGCTACAGAACCATACGTACGATATCGATCTCGCCTAGCTCTTTGTACAGTATTTCAACTTGCTCGATAGAGGTGGCGGTAATGTTAATCGATAAGGAGTGATAAGTCCCTTTTGCACTGGGTGTAACTCGTGGGCTGTAATCACCTGGAGCGTGACGTTGGATAACTTCAAGAACCTTCTCTGGAAGTTCGGGCTTTGCGTGGCCCATCACCTTGTAGGTAAATGAACAAGGAAACTCGAGTAAGTCTTTGAGTTTTGCATCAGAGTTGATAGTCAGCATAATGGAAACTCCCGTTGATAATTCGATTAGCGGTGGCGAATACTACAGCGAATGTTGATGGAACTCAATAATCACAAAGCCGCGGTAAGGCGGCTTTGTTTTATCTTCTACAAGGGATATCAGAATAACCCTTTGAAAAGCAATATAATGTAGTCCCAAAGACGGCTAAATATGCTGCCTTCATCCACATTTTCTAATGCCAAAAGAGGGTATTCAGCCACGTCTTTGCCATCAAGCTGGTAGTAAAGCTTACCGACCACATCGCCTTGGCTTATTGGCGCTCTGAGCTCTTTTTCAAGAACAAAGCTTGCGCTAAGATCTTTCGCTTGACCGCGAGGGAGTGTAACGTAAGTATCTTCATTGACACCAAGCGCCACTTTATCCTTGTCACCCATCCAGATTTTTTCTTCGACGAATGTTTCACCTGCTTTGTGTGGCGCAACGGTTTCGAAGAATCTAAAGCCATAGCTCAGAAGTTTTTTGCTTTCTGATTTACGAGCATTTTCATCTTTGGTACCCATAACCACAGCAACGAGGCGCATTTTCCCTTCCGTTGCAGAGCTAACTAAACTGTACCCAGCATTACTCGTATGACCGGTTTTAATACCATCTACGTTCATACTTTTATCCCACAGCAAACCATTTCGGTTGTACTGGGTAATCCCGTTATAGGTATATTTCTGCTCTGAATAAATACGGTACTCGTTTGGTACATCACGAATCAACGCTTGACCTAGTAGCGCCATGTCATATGGAGTTGAATAGAGATTTGGGTTATCTAGACCGTGTACGTTAGCAAAGTGCGTATTGCTCATTTTTAGTGAACTTGCCCACGCATTCATTAGGTCAACAAAAGCGTCTTCTGAGCCAGCAATGTGTTCAGCCATCGCCACGCAAGCGTCATTACCAGACTGAATGATGATACCTTTGTTCAGTTCTTCTACGGTAACTGTAGTGCCGACTTCAATAAACATTTTAGACGAGTCAGGGAAGTTTTTAGCCCACGCATTTTTACTGACCACCACTTTATCTTGTGGAGAGATATTGCCACGTTTAAGTTCTTGGCCAATCACGTAGCTGGTCATCATTTTCGTCAAACTTGCAGGTGAAAGTTTGGTGTTCATCTCTTTTTCTGCCAGCACTTTACCTGAATGGTAATCCATCAACACATAGCCTTTAGCGGCAATTTGAGGAGCATCAGGTATCACGATAGGCGCAGAAAATACTGAGCTAGTAAAGGTTGCAGAAAGCGCAATAGAAGACGCTAGAATCGGTTTTAAGAATGTGTGTTTTTTCATGAGGAATGCAAATTATCTTATTAACTGTCCATATCTTAACAGAAACGACCTATCAAACCAGAGCTTGAATCAAGATCACTGGATTTGATAAGTCACTGAGTGACGGGTTGCGCTTTGATGAAGGCGGTCTCGTAACCGAGTAATTTAACTTTTTCTAGCGTTTGTTGAGTCAGGGCATCGTCATTAAATGGCCCTAAAAATACGCGATGACTGCCATTCACACTGTCTACAAAGCTTTCAACCGTCAATGTTTGACTCAATTGTTCGGATAAAGTTCGTATTCTTTGCTCTGATTTTGCAGAGGCAACTTGGATGAGATATTGAACCTTCTTTTTCTGTGGTGACGTCGTGATGGGTTTATCGATGGTGATGACTTCGATAGCCACATTCGCAGTCCCGGTTTGAACTACACCCAATTTGTAAGCGGCAGCGTAACTTAAATCAATAATTCGTCCCTCATGAAAGGGACCGCGATCGTTTACCCGAACGATCGCGGTTTTTTTGTTATCTAAATTCGTTACTTTAACGTAGCTGGGTAACGGCAACGTTTTATGGGCGGCCGTCATCGAATACATGTCGTAGATTTCACCGTTGGATGTCAGATGTCCATGAAACTTTTTTCCATACCACGAGGCTTGGCCTTTCTCTGTAAATCCTTTGGCCTCTTTGACAATGGTGTAGTTTATGCCTCTCAAAGTGTAATTCTTGTTGCCGCCCAAACTATAGGGTTCGTATTGCGGATGTGCATCTTCAATATGCTCAACCGAGAGTGGCGTGTTAGGGGCCACGTCGTCTGTTATTGAATAGCGGCTTGAAGAGCTACAACCGATGAGAAATAGACTCGTTAATATAAAGATAAATAGGGAGTTTCTCATGCTTAGGTTGCCTTAGAAAATGCTTTTCGGTGAGTGTGGATAGACATCAGTATGCCAAAGCCAGCCATGAGAGTGACCATGGATGTGCCACCATAGCTGATGAGAGCCAAGGGAACACCAACCACGGGTAAAATACCACTGACCATACCTATATTTACAAAAACGTAAACAAAGAAGCTGAGTACAATACTTCCAGCCATCATTCGGCCGAAAGCCGTTTGTGCGTTGCTCGCGAGGTATAGACCACGTCCGATGATAAAGAGATAAATAGCGAGTAAACACAAGATGCCAATCATGCCCCACTCTTCAGCAATGACGGCAAAAATGAAGTCGGTGTGCCGCTCAGGTAAGAATTCAAGTTGCGACTGTGTGCCGTGTAGCCATCCTTTTCCTGACAACCCTCCAGACCCAATGGCTATTTTACTCTGAATGATATGATAACCTGCACCGAGAGGATCGGATTCCGGATTGAAAAGGGTTCTGACTCGGGTTTTTTGATATTCACGCATCAGAAAGAACCAAAGCACAGGTATGAAGCCACCCAAAGCCACGGCGGCAGAAAAAATGATTCGCCAGCTTATTCCAGATAAGAAAATGACAAAAATGCCGGAGGCTGCAATCAATATTGAAGTGCCAAGATCGGGCTGCTTCGCGATTAGTACGGTAGGGATAAACACCATTAACAGCGAAACGACTAGGGTTTTAAAGGTGGGTGGAAGAGAACGTTTCCCTATGTAGCGAGCAACCATGAGAGGCACTGCGAGTTTAAGCAATTCTGAGGGCTGAAAACGAACAAAGCCTAAATTTAACCAGCGCTGAGCTCCCTTGGACGATTCGCCAAAAAACAGCACGCCGAGCAACAACAGTACGCCACAGAAAAACATAAAGGGTGCAAGAGACTCATAAGTTCTTGGGGAAATTTGAGCAAGAAAGATCATCACACCGAGAGCCAGTACCATGCGCATGGCTTGGCGATCCATCATAGTTAAGCTCTGACCGCTGGCGCTGTACATCACGACCAGCCCAAACCCCATCAATAACAAAATACCCAGCAGTAATGGCAAGTCGATGTGCAAACGCTCAAAAAGCGCTCGATTTTGTCCTGTTGAAGGATCCAGTTCCATTATTTTTCAGCCTCTTTACCTAGAATGGCGCGGTCAAATATTTTCCTAACAACGGGTCCACCATTGCCAGAACCTCCCCCTGCGTTTTCGAGTACCAGAGTGACAATGAGCTGCGGGTCATCTACAGGCGCAAAGCCTGTGAATAGGGCATGGTCACGGAGGTGTTCGGCTAATTCATCGGCCTTATACACTTGGTTTTCTGCCAAGCCAAACACTTGCGCAGTTCCAGATTTTCCAGCGCTGACATATTTCATATTGGTAAATGAGCGCCGTGCGGTTCCTTTTTTACCGTGGTTTACAAGACGCATGCCATTGATTGCGATGTCCCAATAGCGTTTCGGCACCCCTTCGATCGGTGGCGAAGTTTCTAATTCTGAAAGCTCTTGCCTGCTAAACTCTTCACCATTTTTGAGCGTCGAACGCAATAAATGCGGCGCAATCACTTTGCCGTGATTAACCAGCACTGAAGTCGCTTTGGCAATTTGCATCGGTGTTGATGTCCAATACCCTTGGCCAATGCCGACCGGAATCGTATCACCTTGATACCAAGGGGTTCGGTGACGTGCCATTTTCCACTCACGCGTTGGCATGTTCGCTTTGCCTTCTTCATAAATGTCTAAACCTGTATAGTCACCAAAGCCAAATTTCATCATCCAACTAGAGAGACGATCAATACCCAAATCGTAGGCGATTTGGTAAAAGAAGGTATCGACAGACTCTTCGAGCGCCTTATTAATGTCCACTCGACCATGCCCCCAGCGCAACCAGTCTCGGAAGGGCCGCGTTTTGGAGTTTGGTATTACCCAATAACCAGGATCATTACGTGTTGTTGTTGGGGTTATAACCCCTTCTTGAAGTGCAGCGACGGCAATAAAAGGTTTAATCGTTGAGCCGGGAGGGTAAATACCAAGTGTCGCTCGATTGACTAACGGGCGGTCTGGGTCATTGAGAAGTTCGTTGTAGGCGGCGCTAGAAATACCATGTACGAATGGGTTTGGATCGTAGCTTGGACTTGATGCCATGGTAAGGACACCGTTATCTTTTGGATCGAGCACTACAATTGAACCTCGACGGCCATCCAACAACTTGTGCACATAAAGCTGCAGATCAATGTCCAAGCTTAATACAATGTCTTTCCCTGCCACGGGAGGGACGTATTTTAAGGTGCGAATGATGCGTCCTCGGCTATTGACCTCAACTTCTTGGTAGCCAGCCGTGCCGTGCAGCACATCCTCATAAAAGCGTTCAATCCCCAGTTTGCCAATATCACGAGTGGCTTGGTAATTGGCTGAGCGCTCTTCGCGTTCTAGACGTTCCATATCTCGGTCATTGATTCTGGATACATAACCGATGACATGAGTGAGAACTTCACCATAGGGGTAGTAGCGCTTTAAGCTTGCGCTTACTGATACACCGGGAAACTTGTGCTGATTGACCGAAAAAATGGCCACTTCTTCTGGTGTTAACTGTGTCAAAAGCGGGACTGAATTAAACCGGCGTGTCTGACGACGCTCTTTTTCAAAGGTGGCAATTTTTTCTGGTGAGATGGTCAGGTATTGCTGTAAGCGCGTGATCGTATCATCCATATCGCGCACTTGCTCAGGTGTGATCTCTAAGTTGAATACTGGGCGGTTTTCCGCTAGTAGCACACCATTGCGGTCATAAATTAACCCTCGATTAGGCGCAATCGGGACGATTTTGATTCGGTTATCGTTGGATCGCGTTTTGTAATCTTGATATTGGTTAATTTGAATATGGTACAAATTGGTAAGCAGAACGCCCACCAGCATGATGATCGCAATAAAAGAGACAATTGCTCGGTTGCGAAACAGCCGAGCTTCTGATTGGTAGTCACGAATTTGGCTACGCTTACGTAACATGAATAGTTATTCTCGGTGATAAGGGTGATTAGCCGTAATACTCCAAGCGCGGTACAAACTCTCTGCCATGACCACTCGAACCAAAGGGTGAGGAAGTGTCAACGGCGAAAGCGACCAGCTCTGCTCTGCGGCGGCTTTGCATGCAGGAGAAAGCCCTTCAGGGCCACCAATTAAAATTGATACATCACGGGCATCGAGCTTCCAACTTTCAAGTTGTTCCGCCAGTTGTTCGGTATCCCAACGCTTACCTGGAATATCGAGAGTAACAATTCGATTGCTTTTTGGCACGGCCGCGAGCATAGCTTCGCCTTCTTTTTGCAAAATTCTTGCAATATCCGCATTTTTGCCACGTTTGCCCGCTTGTATCTCCACTAATTCAAGCGGCATATCGTGTGGAAAACGTCGGCGGTACTCTTGAAAGCCTTCTTCTACCCATTTCGGCATTTTGGTACCAACGGCAATCAACTGAATTTTCAAAACTTAACTCCAAAGTTTTTCAAGCTGGTACAGATCACGGTGCTCTTCTTGCATAACATGCAACATGCTGCTGCCCATGTCTAGCACGACCCATTCACCTTCACTTTCGCCATCCATACCCAGTGGTTCCATGCCCACTTTTTTGACTTCAGTGGCGACATGTTCGGCAATCGAGGCTACATGTCGTTTTGATGTGCCTGTGCAAATGATCATGTAATCGGTGATGCTAGATTTTCCCTTAACATCTAAGGTTTTGATATCAATGGCTTTCATATCGTCGGCTTTATCGGCAAGAAAGTCTTTCAATTCGTTGTGTAGCAAGCGTCATCTCCTTTTAAAATTGGTCTGGTTACTGACAAAATGGCGCGGAGTATAACACGCCTTCAAGCCAACTTTGATACAACGGACTGTGGCAAGCAAAATTCAACACTGATTTGCTGCAATATTGGCCAAGTTGAGGTTTCATACTGAGTTTTAGTTACTCTTTCGGCTTGGGTGAGTAATGCAATCAGCTGTTTGAGTTTATCTCTCGATAGTCTTTTTAAGCTTGCCGCGTACCAAGGCCGCTTGGATTGCCAAATTCGGTACTTATCAAAGATTGAACCAATCGGCATCTGTGTTAAATCTTGATGCATTTGCAGCAGCAGCAGCAGCTCTTTTTGTAGGCTACGTATCAGAATCACAGGCTCAGTGCCTTCGGTAATGAGCTGGCGTAAAATACGTTGTGACCGATTCGCTTGCCCTTCGAGCAGCGCATCGACCCAGTGAAAGACGGTGAAGTGGTTATGTCGGCTTAATGACTCTTCTAAGCGGATCAGCGTCAGTAAGCCATCTGGATAGAGTAGCGCGAGTTTTTCTAAGCTTTGAGATAGTGCGAACAGATTGCCTTCATGCCATTGCGCCAGCATTTGCACTGCTTCTTGATCAGGTTTTAGCCCCAATGTGCGGCAGCGCATCATGACAAATTGTGGCAGTTTGCTGATATCCGGGGTTAAGCAACTTACCCAACATCCTAGGCTTGAGAGTGTCTTAAACCATTTAGTGCTTTCTTGTGCTTTGGTCAATTTCTCACCGATGATCACAAGTAGTACGTCAGGATGAAGCGATTGACCTAGGGCGGCGAGCTCTTTTGCTGTTGCTGCATTTGCACCCGTTTCAGGTAATTCAATTTCAATGATTTTTTTGCTGGAAAATAAACTTAAAGCTTTGCAGCAGTCATAGACTTGATCCCAGTTTAAATGGGCATCGGCACTGAAACGATGGCGTTCTTCAAATCCTTGTTCTAATGCTTTTTTCTCTATCGCCACGCGTGATTCTTGCAGCAATAGCGGTTCGTTGCCAAACAGTAAGTAAAGCCCCATCAAGGGCTTGTTTAAGTGATCGGCCAGCTTGTCAGCAAATATTCTCATTACTCGCCTTTAGTTTGTCGCAGGAGCCGTGAATTGTGACGGTTCACTTTCCACGGTGTTTATCTCATAGGCCTGCTGGTCTGTTCGCTGCTGTTCATTTTCTTGTTGTTCAAGTTGATGTTCATTCGCTGCAATATCGGCTTTTAGACGTGCCATTTGGCGTAAAATTTGAGTTGCGGCTAGTTTGCGCATCTCATCTTCAATCATGTCTCGCTCTACCGATTTAGCGAGAGCAGTCAATGGGTTATCAAGATAGCTACGAGTTACACTGGTTGAAAACGTTTTTATCCCCACTTCAGGTAGGGTGACGCTATAGGAGGCGTTGAACGTCAATTCCAATTCAGCAGCACGAGTATTTTGATAGAGCGAGAGTGTCCGTTCACCAACACTCTCGCCTATAAGATGGATGTTCGGCACCGTTTCGGCAGGGGGAACAATTTCAATGTCACTCATTCGTAATTGATTTTTTACCATGCGAGTGAAGGTACTGTATTGGTCATAGCTGGTGATAGAGACACGATTGAGCTCTTCAGGAACGGAGTAATCACCACGCAGATGAAAGCCGCAAGCGGAGAGTAGGCTGCTCATAATAACAATTAACGATAATTTCAGAGAGTAAGACGAAATTTGGCGCATTGGGGTTAAGTTCTCATATATTTAGGTGACTTATCTTAGCGCTCTATAGCTCTGTGGGTAAGAACGCTAAGATAAATCAACAGGGCAGCGAGCTACCCTGTTGATAAACCAGTTATTACGACATTAGGCTGCGATATTAGTTCGCAACGATGTTCAGTAACTTACCTGGTACATAGATAACTTTACGAACGGTTAAGCCATCCGTAAATTTCATGACGTTCTCGTCCGCTAAACCGAGTGCTTCAACCTGATCTTTACTTGCATCAGCGGCTACGGTCAGCTTACCACGAAGTTTTCCGTTAACTTGTAGGACGATCAGTTTTTCATCTTCCACTAGGGCGGATTCGTCGTAGGTCGGCCACACGGTATTATCTACATCACTCTCACCCAGTGCATTCCACAGTTCAAAGCTGATATGAGGAGTGATTGGGTAAAGCATGCTGACAACCGCTTTTAAAGCCTCGTCGAGAATGGCCCGATCTTGCACGGATTCTTGTGGCGCTTTAGTGAGTTTATTCATCAACTCCATAATCGCAGCAATGGCGGTATTGAACGTCTGGCGGCGTGCAATATCGTCAGTAACTTTGGCGATGGTTTTATGCACATCACGACGCAGCGCTTTTTGTTCACCAGTAAGAGAGGCGCTATCTACCGCTTCAGCCACACCTTTAGCGCTATGTTCTGCAACCAGTTTCCAGACGCGTTTTAGGAAGCGGTTAGCACCTTCTACACCAGACTCTTGCCATTCAAGCGTCATGTCAGCCGGAGAGGCAAACATCATGAATAGACGAACCGTATCGGCGCCATACTTATCAACCATCTCTTGCGGGTCGATACCGTTGTTTTTCGACTTAGACATTTTGATCATGCCTGAGTGCTCAACGTTGCGGCCTTGGTTGTCTACGGCTTGAGTGATGCGGCCTTTACCGTCGCGTTCCACTTTTACGTCAGTTGGCGCTACCCACTCTTTGGTGCCTTTCTCGTTCGTGTGGTAGAACGCATCAGCCAATACCATGCCTTGGCAAAGTAGTTGCTTGAAAGGTTCATCTGAAGTGACATAGCCTGCATCACGCAATAGCTTATGGAAGAAGCGTGAGTAGAGCAGGTGCATACAAGCATGCTCAATACCACCGATGTATTGGTCTACTGGTAACCAGTAGTTTGCCTTCGCTGGGTCTAAAATATCGTCCGCTTGTGGTGAACAGTAACGAGCGTAATACCAAGACGACTCCATAAACGTATCGAAGGTATCGGTTTCACGTAGTGCAGGCTCGCCATTAAAGGTGGTTTTGGCCCACTCTTTGTCGGCTTTGATTGGGCTAGTTACACCATCCATCACAACATCTTCTGGTAGAATGACGGGCAGTTGATCAATTGGCACTGGGTGAACTTGGCCATCTTCAGTGGTCACCATAGGAATCGGCGCGCCCCAGTAACGTTGGCGAGAAACCCCCCAGTCACGTAGACGGAAATTAACGGTTTTCTTGCCTTTACCTTCAGCCTCCAGCTTGGCTGCAATAGCATCAAATGCTGCTTGGAAGGCTAAACCATCAAATTCGCCAGAACCAAACAGGACTCCTTTTTCAGTGTACGCAGCGCTAGACACATCGACTTCAGAGCCATCTTCTGGTTTGATGACTGGAATGATGTCTAGGCCATATTTGGTGGCGAACTCAAAATCACGTTGGTCATGAGCAGGTACGGCCATCACCGCGCCTGTACCGTAATCCATCAGCACAAAGTTGGCGATATAAATAGGCACTTCACGACCATTTAAAGGATGAATGGCCGTTAGGCCCGTATCCATGCCTTTCTTTTCCATGGTCGCCAGTTCAGCTTCTGCAACTTTGGTGTTCTTACATTCGTCAATAAAAGAAGCTAAAGCAGGGTTATTTTGCGCTGCAATGGTCGCTAATGGATGACCAGCCGCAATGCCCACATAAGTGACACCCATCAAGGTATCAGGGCGAGTGGTATAGACGTCGAGATCTGAATGACCGTTGACACCAAACTTGAGCTCTACGCCTTCTGAGCGACCAATCCAGTTACGCTGCATGGTTTTGACCATTTCAGGCCAACCTTCTAAGTTCTCTAAATCGTCCAACAGTTCTTGTGCGTACGCGGTGATCTTAATAAACCATTGTGGGATCTCTTTTTGTTCTACTGGTGTATCACAACGCCAGCAGCAGCCATCTTCAACTTGCTCGTTGGCGAGAACGGTTTGGTCGTTTGGACACCAGTTAACGGAAGAGGTTTTCTTGTAGACTAAGCCTTTTTGATACAGCTTAGTGAAGAACTCTTGTTCCCAGCGGTAATATTCTGGCGTGCAAGTGGCGAATTCACGGCTCCAATCGTAGCCAAAACCCAGTAGTTTTAACTGGTTTTTCATGTACTGAATGTTTTCGTAGGTCCAAGGCGCTGGTGCCGTTTTGTTTTTTACAGCCGCATTTTCAGCGGGCAGGCCAAATGCGTCCCAACCAATGGGCTGCATGACGTTTTTACCTTGCAGACGTTGAAAACGAGAGACTACATCACCGATAGTATAGTTACGCACGTGACCCATGTGCAGTCGGCCACTTGGGTATGGGAACATAGAAAGACAGTAGAATTTTTCTTTATTTGGGTCTTCACTTACAACAAAGGTCTTGTTGTCATCCCAGTGCTGTTGAACTTTTTGTTCAATATCTTGCGGGTTATATTGCTCTTGCATCGATGATATCCGGTTATCTTGGAATTTGTGAGTTCGGTTAGAACAGAGTCTAATAGATCGACATAGAATACCTAAAGCAGGGGTACACAACAATAGCCAATCTGGTTTGATGGAGGTGGGTGATGCCAAAACGTAAAACAAGTTACGAAGAGATTGTGGATGACGTGATTGAAACGCTCAAACATAGTCCTGATGAAATGTCCCAAGTTTTGCAGACATCAGGTAAGGTTGTTGATGCTGCCAATAATCTCACCAAAGATGAATTGGCGCTTATTTCTGCCTATGTAAAAGCGGATCTCAAAGAATTCGCGGATAGCTTTGAAGAGAGCAGAAGCAGCCCATTTTCATTGATGATTACCAATTCAATTTGGCAGGGGCTTTTTGAAATCACCGATAAAACAAAAGTGGAATGGGTGGAATTGTTTCAAGATTTAGAACGACAAGGTTTGTATCAAGCGGGGGAGATGATAGGCCTTGGGATGTTAGTGTGTGACCATTGTGGGCATAAAACCCAGTATAATCATCCAACTGAAATTATGCCTTGTATTCAATGTGGGCAAACGGCTTTTACTCGTCAGCCATTAAAACCTTAATTGTTGCTGATAGAAAACAACAAAAAGGCGCTGAAATGCGCCTTTTTGAGGTTAAGAGTGAGGTGAGTGACGTCTTGTCCATCCGACGATCAAACTGAGTAATACCCAGACGTAGAGCGGCCAAGTGCCGACAGCGTGATACGGCGTCTCTCCTTTGGTCGACGTGATGGTTGCTTTCAATACGGCCGTTTCAAATTGTGGGATCTGCTGCGTTATTTTACCTTTGTGATCCGTCACGGCGGTGACACCATTGTTGGTTGAACGAATGAGCGGTTTACCCAGCTCTAAAGCTCTCATCCGAGCAATCTCCATATGTTGCAATGGGCCATTTGAATGCCCAAACCACGCATCGTTAGAGAGGGTTAAGATAAAATCTGTTTCATCGGTGACATTCGCTCTGACTTGTTCATTGAAGATGATTTCATAGCACAGTGCCGCGGCTAGGTGTCTACCCTTGGCAATCAGATTCGGTTGAATATAGTCACCACGGCTAAATGAAGACATCGGCAAGTTGAAAAAGGGTGCGATGGGCCTGAGCCAATCTTCAAATGGCACAAACTCACCAAATGGCAATAAATGATGCTTATGGTAGCGAGCGTCAGAGTCATAACGGTAGTCGCCATAAGGGTTGGTGCCAAGTACCAGAATGCTGTTGTAAAAAGATCGCTCTGGGCTTTGGTTGAGCACGCCTGTGACAATCGCACTGTCGTTCATTTTTGCCGCAGAATCTAAGTTACTCAAATAGGAAGGGATCTCGAATTCAAATGCGGGAATCGCTGCCTCTGGCCATACGATAATATCTGCGTCCCAGTTTTCTCGACTGAGATCGGTGTAGGCCATGATGGTTGGCCAGCGCTGATTGGGAAGCCATTTTTCCGCTTGCTTAATATTACCTTGAATCAGTGCGACGCGAGTTTGTGTGCTGGGATCGGGAGTGACCCAATCGAAATTGCGTAGTCCAAACCCCGTCGCCAATATGGTCAGAGGAATGAGCACGAGTATCCAAGAGCGCTTAAGCCACGTCATGGCTAGAGTGCTAGAACAGAGGAGCGTGAAGAAGGTGACCAGCTCAACGCCTCCCAGTGGTGCGAAACTGGCAAGCGGGCTATCAATTTGACTATAACCAAGCCATAACCAAGGAAAGCCAGTCATCACCCAGCCTCGAAGCCAATCGGTAATTAGCCAAAGCGCAGGGGTGGCTAATAAAAAATGGCTGATGGTGTTATGACGGAAAAAACGGTTGAGTAAGCCAGCGAAAAGCCCAGAATAAAGGGCTAAATAACCGACCAGTAATGACATCAGGAACAGGCTGGCAATTTTGGGCATACCACCAAAGGTATCAATACTGACGTGCACCCAACTGATGCCAAAAGCAAAAAAACCTAAGCCCCAGCAGTATCCGATCCACGCTGCTTTTTTAGCTGGTTGCTGATTAATGAGCAACAATAGCAACATGGGGGTGAGTATGGCCAGCGGCCAAAACTGATAAGGAGCAAAAGCGAGTGGGGTTAATGCGCCAACAAAAGCGGCCGCAAGCGGCCGCATTAGGCGATGAAAAAGTGCTTTAATCATCTATCTCATTCTGCTGATGTGAATGGGGTTATGTCACTCTTCTGCTATCACTGGAAGTGATTCAAGATCAGGAATAGTGACTTGCAGTTGAACCACTCGGCGGTTGTCTGCTGCGGTGACTTTAAAGCTGTATTTGTCGATCTCTACAACTTCGCCACGGCTTGGCAGGTGACCAAAGGCCGTCATCACCAATCCCCCTACAGTATCCACTTCTTCATCGCTGAACTTAGTACCAAAGGTTTCGTTAAACTCTTCGATGGTGGTCAGCGCTTTAACTGCAAAAGTATGTTTGCTGAGCTTACGGATATCCAATTGTTCTTCATCATCGAACTCGTCTTCAATGTCGCCAACGATCTCTTCCAAAATATCTTCAATGGTCACTAAGCCAGACACGCCGCCGAATTCATCCACGACGATCGCCATGTGGTAACGCTCCTCTCGGAACTCCTTCAATAAGCGATCAACCCGTTTACTTTCTGGTACCACGACTGCCGGGCGGATCACTTCTAAAATGTTAAAAGGTGCACTGTCTGAACCTAAATATTTGAGTAAGTCCTTCGCTAGTAGAATGCCTTCAACATGGTCTTTATCTTCACTGATCACTGGATAACGTGAGTGCTGAGCATCGGTGATCAGCGCAATTAAGGTATCCAAGTCATCGTTTTTATCGATAGTGACCATCTGTGAGCGTGGGATCATAATATCACGCACGCGCATCTCAGAAATCTCCATCACACCTTCAAGCATATCTCTTGTGTCATGGTCGATAAGGTCATTGATTTCAGAGTCGCGGATCACATCTACAAGCTCTTGGCGATCTCTCGGATCACCTTGAAATAATTGGCCTAGGCGTTCAAAGAAGGACTTTCTACTCGGACCTTCAGAATTCTGGGGGTTATCTTCGTTCATTGTTTCTCTAATTTTCCTCGCTATCAGATGTGTGATAGCACACGTATCGTACCGACTTTAGCGGTACTAGCTTCATTGTCTGGAGCTATTCCTTCTCAGCAATATACGGGTCTTCAAAGCCCATTTTTTGCAGAATTTCAGTTTCAAGAGATTCCATCTCTTCGGCTTCATCATCATCGATATGATCATAACCTAGCAGATGTAGACTGCCGTGTACAACCATATGAGCCCAGTGTGCCATCAACGGTTTTTGTTGCTCATCGGCTTCTTGTTCCACCACTTGGCGGCAAATGACAAGGTCACCGAGCAAATCCAACTCTATGCCCGGAGGCATCTCAAAAGGGAAGGATAGCACGTTGGTCGGCTTATCTTTTCCTCGATAATCGCGATTGAGCTGTTGACTCTCTTCGGAATCAACAATTCGCACAGTGACTTCCGCTTGTTCCTGAAATGGGGTCACCGCGTGAGTTAACCAATGGCTGATATCATCAAAAGTAGGTAACCCTTGCTCATTTTTGACCGCTAATTGTAAATCTAGTTCGATACTCATTATTCACCAACGTTTTTTGTTGCGGTTACTGTATTCACTTCAGTAGAAACATCCACAGACTTTACTTCTCGCTCTTCACGACGACGTTGCTCTTGAGCTTTACGCTCTTTTTGGTCCTGAGCTTCCCATTTTTCGTAAGCGTTGACGATACGAGCAACCACTGGATGACGTACGACATCATCAGACAAAAAGAAGTTGAAGCTGATTTCGTCAACTTCATTGAGCACTTCAATGGCATGGCGAAGACCTGAACGAGCGCCACGCGGCAAATCGATTTGTGTCACATCACCCGTAATAACGGCTCTTGAATTAAACCCAATCCGTGTCAGGAACATTTTCATTTGTTCAACGGTAGTGTTTTGACTTTCATCTAAAATAATAAAAGCATCGTTGAGCGTACGTCCGCGCATGTAAGCGAGTGGCGCAACTTCAATCACATTGCGTTCAATGAGCTTTTCTACTCGCTCAAAGCCAAGCATTTCAAACAACGCGTCATAAAGCGGTCGTAGGTACGGGTCGACTTTTTGGCTTAAATCACCGGGTAGGAAGCCCAATTTTTCACCTGCTTCAACCGCCGGGCGTGTTAACAAAATTCGACGAACTTCTTGGCGCTCTAGCGCATCAACTGCAGCGGCAACGGCTAAGTAGGTTTTACCTGTCCCTGCAGGGCCAATACCAAAGCTGATGTCGTGCGTCACCATGTTAACGAGATACTGAGCTTGGTTAGGCGTACGCGGTTTGATCAGCCCTTTTTTGGTCTTAATGAAGACTTCTTTGCCATGTTGAATACTTGATTCAGACGGCTGCTCAAGGATCCCTGAATCTTTGATGGCTAGATGAATTTGCTCTGGTTCGATATCGGGAATTTGACCACGTATGGGTGAGGTATTAACGTACAAAGATTTGATAATATCCAACGCAGCAGCGGCAGTGTGTGGTTTACCGACTATGGTGAAAAACTGGCTGCGGTGATTAATTTCAACACCAAGACGGCGCTCTAATTGTTTGATGTTGTCATCGAATGGACCGCACAGGCTAGCAAGACGGCGGTTGTCTGAAGGTTCTAGATCTATCTCTAGCGTAACAATTTTATTGCTCAATGTTGCCTCTCAGTTTGCCATGGTACAGTGCCCGATTATGATCGAGCACTGTATGACATTATGCTTAAACCTAAGGTGTAAAAGTGGCTACCCCTAGCTCATTTTCTCGACGTGTTTTCGCCATCATTTGCGTTGGTGAAATCACGGTGCGAAGATCCATCTCTTGTTCAGTGCGAACCAGTTCACCACGCAGTGAGTTGGCAAACACATCGACAATTTTCACATCGACAAATTGGCCAATCAGATCGGCGGAGCCTTCAAAGTTAACGACACGGTTATTTTCGGTACGGGCGCGAAGCTCCATTAGATTTTTCTTAGATGGGCCTTCGACTAATACGCGTTGTTCTGTACCTAACATCAAACGTGAGTAACGCATCGCTTGTGCGTTGATTGTTTGCTGCAGTTCATATAAACGCTCTTTTTTGGCGTCTTCTGATAAATCACATGGGTAATCAGCGGCTGGCGTACCCGGGCGAGGGGAGAAGATAAAGCTGAAGCTCATATCAAAATCAACGTCTTTAATCAGCTTCATTGTATCTTGAAAGTCTTTATCTGTTTCACCGGGGAAACCGACAATAAAGTCAGAACTAATTTGGATCTCTGGGCGCGCCTTACGCAGTTTGCGAATAATGGATTTGTACTCAATCGCGGTGTGTGGGCGCTTCATCATGGTTAAGATTCGGTCTGAACCACTTTGTACCGGAAGATGCAGGAAACTCACCAGTTCAGGTGTGTCTTCATAAACGGCAATAATATCGTCGGTAAATTCGAGTGGGTGGCTGGTGGTGAATCGAATGCGATCAATACCATCAATGGAGGCGACTAAACGTAGCAGATTGGCAAATGAACAGATTTCACCATCGTGCATAGGGCCACGGTATGCGTTAACGTTTTGTCCTAAAAGATTGACTTCGCGTACACCTTGCGCCGCGAGCTGCGCGATTTCATACAACACATCATCCATCGGGCGACTGACTTCTTCACCGCGAGTGTAAGGTACTACGCAGTAAGTGCAGTATTTTGAACACCCTTCCATAATAGAGACGAATGCAGTTGCGCCGTCTGCTTTTGGTTCTGGTAAACGGTCGAATTTTTCAATCTCTGGGAACGAAATGTCCATGACTGGCGCATCGTTAGTTTGCGATTGTTTTATCATTTCTGGCAAACGGTGTAGGGTCTGCGGGCCAAAAATAACATCAACAAAAGGAGCGCGTTCACGGATGTGATCACCTTCTTGGGTTGCAACACAGCCGCCAACGCCAATCACGACGCCTGGTTTTTTATCTTTCAATGTTTTCCAACGACCCAGTTGGTGAAAGACTTTCTCTTGTGCTTTTTCTCGGATCGAACAGGTGTTAAGTAATAATACATCTGCTTCCTCTGGCTCTTCCGTTAGCTCGTAGCCGTTTGCAGCGTTAAGCAGGTCGGCCATTTTTGATGAATCGTATTCGTTCATCTGGCAGCCCCAGGTTTTAATTAGCAGTTTCTTACTCATCTCACTTTCGCTCGTCTTATTGGTCTAAATTGGTTGAACTAATGCTCAAATTGTAGCCGCCATCTCGGCGGTAAGCCGCGTATTGTACTGCTTTAAAAAGTCACTGACTAGTCATCCAATAAAATCTCTCGCATGTTCCGTCATCTCTAGATTTTTACCATAGAAAGTGCAGGGTTTTTGTGTAAAAAAATTCGCAAAAAAGAGCTGAAAACGTACAATGAAAATCGACTCAAAACTCAGACGATTAAGTGTAAACAATGAACAATTTTGACGTGGTGGTGATTGGCGGTGGCATGGTTGGGGCGGCAGTGGCTATAGGCTTTGCTAAGCAAGGTCGCACGGTTGCTCTGGTCGAAGGTATAGAGCCTGAAGCGTTTACAATAAACCAAGCAATGGATCTGCGCGTTTCAGCCATTTCGCAAACTTCGGTTCAGTTACTTACTGACTTAGGCGCATGGGATGAAATTATGCAAATGCGTGTTTGCCCTTATCGCCGCCTAGAAACCTGGGAGCACCCAGAGTGCCGTACTCGTTTTCATAGCGATGCACTGGGCCTCCCTCAGCTGGGTTATATGGTCGAAAATCGTCTTATTCAGATCGGATTGTGGGGGCAATTTGTGCACTATCCGAATTTGCAGGTTTTTTGTCCTGATAAGCTCAAGCACATTGTGTTTGGCCAACAAAATAGCGTGCTTTTAGAGTCAGGCGCAACTCTTACTGCAACTTGGGTGATTGGTGCGGATGGTGCAAATTCTCTTGTGCGGCAGCTGGCGGGAATTGGTGTTACCGCGTGGGATTATCGGCACCATTGCATGTTGATCAATGTCGAAACTCATCAACCTCAGCAAGATATTACTTGGCAGCAATTTTTTCCATCCGGCCCGCGCTCGTTTCTTCCTTTGCCGGGTAATCAAGCTTCTTTGGTATGGTATGACTCACCAAAACGAATTCGCCAATTGTGTGCGATGAACAAGCAGCAGTTAAGGGAGCAAGTGTTGGCCTCTTTTCCTGAGGAACTAGGCGATATTAACGTGTTGCAGTGTGGGGCATTTCCCCTCACTCGTCGTCATGCTCAGACGTATGCGAAACGGCAATGTGTTTTGGTTGGCGATTCAGCACACACGATTAACCCTCTGGCTGGGCAAGGGGTGAATTTAGGGTTTAAAGATGTAAAAGCGTTGTTAGCTGTGACACAAAATCAAGAAGCTTTAACACAAGCGCAATTACGGAATTATGAAACACGCAGAAGGCCGGATAACTTAGTGATGCAATCAGGAATGGATCTGTTTTATAAAACGTTCAGCAACGAGGTTTTGCCAATAAAGTTGGTGCGCAACGCGGTATTGAAGTTGGCCGAACATTCAGGCCCAGTGAAGGAAAAACTGTTGAAATACGCGTTAGGTTTGTAGTGCGATTTGAGCTGTTTTTGTAGAAACAAAAAACGCTGCAAATCAGCAGCGTTTTTTACGTAAAAAAATTTTAACGAATTACTTAGTTACACGTAGAACCGGTGTTTCACCAACAACGACGGTGCCAGAAAGCTTGTTCAGCTCTTTGATTTCGTCCATGTTAGAGATAACAACAGGTGTTAGTGTTGATTTTGCTTTCTCTTCAAGAAGCGCTAGGTCGAATTCGATAACAGTATCGCCTGCTTTAACCGCTTGGCCTTCTTGAGCGATACGAGTAAAACCTTCACCTTTTAGCTCAACTGTGTCGATACCAAAGTGAACGAATAACTCAACACCGTCATCAGACTCGATTGAAAACGCATGGTTAGTTTCGAAAATCTTACCGATAGTGCCGTTAACTGGAGCTACCATTTTGTTGCCTGATGGTTTAATCGCAATACCATCACCAACAATTTTCTCAGCGAAAACAACATCTGGCACATCTTCGATATTGACGATTTCACCAGAAAGAGGGGCAATAATTTCAATCGCACCTGCATCTGAGCTGTCGTCAGATACTAGCTTCTTAAGTTTATCAAACAGACCCATTGTGTCATGCTCCTAACGTTTAATTTTATTCTGTCGAATTATAGTATACCAATCGCCAACAATAGACGACCTATTTTTAGTCGTCTATCTCATTGGTATTAGCGAATTATTGCGTTTTCTCTGCGATGAATTTTTCCACACAAGCTTCGATTTCAGCTGCGGTTGGGAAAGAGAGTGCTTCTTCTGCCATCGCTTTAACTTCGGCGAAGTTTGAGTTGCGGATCACTTTCTTCACTTTAGGGATAGAGATACCGCTCATAGAGAATTCATCGAGTCCCATACCAAGTAGAAGTAGCGTTGCACGTTCATCACCCGCTAACTCGCCACACATACCCGTCCATTTACCTTCAGCGTGTGAGGCATCAATCACTTGCTTAATCACGGTTAAAACCGCTGGAGAAAGTGGGTTATACAGGTGTGAAATCATTTCGTTACCACGGTCAACCGCAAGAGTGTATTGGGTTAAATCATTGGTACCGATAGAGAAGAATGACACTTCTTTTGCCAAGTGGTGCGCAATTGCCGCTGCCGCAGGTGTTTCAACCATAACGCCAATTTCGATATTTTCATCGAACGCTAAGCCTTCCGTGCGAAGTTCTTCTTTGTATTCTTCAATAGCGTTTTTAAGCTCACGAATTTCTTCTACAGAGATGATCATCGGGAACATAATACGCAGTTTACCATGCGCAGATGCACGCAGAATGCCACGAAGCTGATCTCGTAAGATGTCACGACGGTCTAAGCTGATGCGAATCGCGCGCCAGCCCAAAAATGGGTTCATCTCTTTTGGTAGATCCATGTACGGAAGATCTTTATCACCACCGATATCCATGGTACGGATAATCACCGCTTCACCACTCATCGCTTCTGCAACTTCTTTATAAGCTTGGTATTGCTCATCTTCAGTTGGTAGCGCGCTGCGGTCCATGAATAAAAACTCAGTACGATATAAGCCAACGCCTTCACCACCGTTGCGTAAAATACCATCGCAGTCTTTTACTGTGCCGATGTTACCGCATACTTCAACTTGGTGGCCATCGAGTGTGATAGCAGGTAGGTCTTTTAGTTTTGCGAGCTCTTCTTTTTCCGCAGCAAAATCATCACGAATTTTTTTCGCTTCTTCAAGCTGTGCTTCTGAAGGATTAATGATGATTTTGTTGTTCATAGCGTCAAGAATAAGCATGTCGCCATTCTTTACTTTCTTAGTGATGTCGTTAGTACCAACAATCGCTGGAAGCTCAAGTGAACGTGCCATGATTGAAGTATGAGATGTACGACCACCGATATCACAAGCAAAACCCAGCACGTAATCAAGATTGATTTGTGCAGTTTCAGAAGGCGTTAAATCATAAGCAACAAGAATTACTTGTTCGTTAATATCACTCAGTGAAACGATATTGATGCCGAGAGCATTTTTAACAAAGCGCGTACCGATATCGCGGATGTCTGTCGCGCGTTCTTTTAGATATTCATCATCAAGAGATTCTAGGGCAGCAGCCTGCTCTTCGATCACGGTATAGATCGCGTTGTCTGCATGCATTTTGTCATTTTTGATGAGTGCTAAAATTTCTTCTTCTAGCTCTTCATCTTCAAGCAACATGATGTGGCCTTCAAAGATGGCTTCTTTTTCTTCACCAAATGTTTCAAGTGCTTTTTGTTTGATCACTTCTAGCTGAGCAGAAGATTTGTTACGAGCGTCATAAAAACACTGAACTTCTGCTTCTACTTGGTCATCTGAAATAGAGTGAGTATTTAGGACAATTTCATCTTCTTGAAGTAGCAGTGCTTTACCAAAAGCAATGCCTGGAGATGCTAGGATGCCTGAAATCATAGCGTTACCTTAAATTGGTCAACTGTAAACGGGAGAATGTGGACTATTGCGCTAACGGTAATTAGTAGCTCAAAATGTAGACTATTTCCAACAAAGCCATTTTGTTTTCACAAAATGGCTTTGAAATAGTGGACCGGATTAATGTAGTTGGTCCATGAGAGCAACTAGGTGATCTACCGCTTGCTTAGCTTGAGGGCCTTCAGCAGAAATAGTCACAACGGTACCTTTTACTAGGCCAAGAGTTTGAAGTTTGAATAGGCTCTTAGCACTTGCGCTTTTGCCGTTAGAAGTCACTGTGATGTCTGCATCGAATACTTTTGCTTCTTTAACGAACTGCGCAGCAGGACGAGTGTGAAGGCCGTTTTCTGCAGTGATTTCTACTTGCTTCTCGTACATGTTATATACCCCAATTGATTTATTTTTTGTTAGTTTCTTCACCAGAACAGCTTAACTGCTAATCAACGGTTCTGCTAGCAGAGTAACGCTGTTTTAGTGTCATAGCTGATACTGATTTAAATTTCATAATCACGATTTCAATC
>NZ_NDIO01000073.1:0-6043 GCF_002241085.1 Vibrio sp. V03_P4A6T147 | reverse complement strand
CCTTAAATCCCTTTGAAATCAATTTAATATAAACTCCCCCAGCTACCACTGAAAGAGATTTTTTAACCATTGTCCTGGTTGTTTATTACAGCTCTGTTTCAATGCGCCGCTTTTATCCCACATGGGCAGTTTAAATTCGTTGTGACAATCTTGGACTAATTCACCCTCGGAACTGGTTTTAAAGCCAATCGTGGTAATGCCTTGCGGCCAAGGAAGAAGTAATTTTTCCGGGATCCGATGTTGTAAATATTCCGCGTACACCCGTAATGCACCACTCGAACCCGTAAGTTTGATCGGCTGATTATCATCGCGGCCAAGCCAAACCGTGGTGACTTCACGGCCATCCACCCCGACAAACCAACTGTCGCGGCTATCGTTAGTGGTACCAGTTTTCCCCGCCAATGCAGCCCAAGCGAACTGGTTATTGAGATAGCGCCCGGTCCCTTCAAGTACTCCTCGCTTCATCGCATAAGTTGTAAGCCACGCCGCTTGCTGCTCAACGGCTTGGGATACTTTGGGAATTGATTGATAGAGCACATTGCCCTCTAAATCCAATACCGAGCGCAGCGCCGATAAGGGCGCTTTTTTACCCGAGTTGGTTAAGGTTTGGTACATCTGCGCCACTTGATAAGGCGTCAGAGAGAATGCGCCAAGAAACATCGACGGTACAGGACGGATCTCCTCTTTGTTGACACCGAGCCGCACCAAAGTGTCAGAAACTTGTTCAATCCCAAGCTGCATGCCCAATTGTACCGTGGGCACATTGAGTGATTTAGCTAACGCGAGATACAACGGCACTTCACCACGGAACTGACGATCAAAGTTGCGCGGTGACCACACTTCGCCTTTGTTCCCTTTGAGTGTGATGGGTTTATCGATAAGCGTGCTGGCTAAGTTGTATTTATCTGGCTGTGCGAGTGCGGTGAGATAGACCGCTGGTTTGACTAACGAGCCGATAGGACGGCTTGCATTTAAAGCGCGGTTAAAGCCGTCATAACCGGTCTGTTTACCGCCAACCATGGCACGGATTTCACCACTGGTTCGATCAACAGCGATTGCTGCGGCTTCTAAGTTTTTCCCCGCCGTTTTGGAAAGCACTGGAATTTGTCGATCAATCGCCAGCTCCAATTTGACTTGCGAAACAGGATCGAGCGAGGTAAAAACGCGCAGGCCAGTATCCGCTTTGAAGGCGTCGCCCACTTTCTCTTTCAGTTCAATTTTTAACTGCTGAAAATACGCTGGCTGGCGGCTGGCAATGTGAGGATGCTTTTGCACATCTAACGGTCGACTGGCCGCTTGTTCAAACTGTTTAGCCGTCAAAATATCTTGCTGCATCATCAGCTTTAAAACCAAGTCGCGACGCTCTTTAGCACGTTCAGGGTAACGCGCCGGGTTATAATAAGAAGGCCCTTTAACCATGCCCACCAACAACGCTAGTTGATCAATACGCAATTCTTGCAATGGTTGACCGAAATAAAGCCGTGAGGCGAGGCCGAAACCGTGAATCGCCTCACCGCCACTTTGCCCCAAATAAACCTCATTTAGATAGGCTTCTAAAATGCGATCTTTACTGTAGCGATAGTCAATAATGAGCGCCATATAAGCTTCACGCACTTTACGCCATAAGGTTCGATCGCTGGATAAGAAAATATTTTTTGCCAGCTGTTGAGTTAACGTGCTGCCGCCTTGCACGGTGCGCCCAGCCTTAATGTTGGCTACTAAAGCACGGGCAATCGCAAATGGAGAGATGCCATCATGTTGATAAAAATAGCGATCCTCGGTCGCAAGCAACGCATCCACCATCACTTCAGGAAACTGATCACGACGTAAAAATAGCCGCTGCTCATCGTTGCCTTTTTCAAGCATGCCGAGCATTTTGGGCTCAATACGCAAGTAACCTAAATCCCCTTTTTGCTCAAGAGATTGGATACGAACTAAACCGCTGTCATTAAAATGGAGCATCACATGGCGGTCAGGCTCAGGGCCATCGGCAAACTCAAAAGGGCGGCGGATGATCTCAATTTTGCTTGATGATGAAGAGTACTCGCCAGCATAGCGTGGCTGGTTCACTTTGCGATAGTTGAGTACATCAAGCTCATTGCGCAGCTCTTGCAACGGGATGTCATCACCGGGTGCTAAATTCAAAATACGCGCATACACGACGGTCGGTAAATCAAAAAGCTGGCCTTCGAAGCGTTGTTTAACCACGCTATTTAGGTAAATACCAACAAACAACAGCACCGCAGCCAGTGCAAGGCTCAGTTTCCAGCCAATACCCCACACAATTTTCCACCATGCTTTGCGTGGCGCTGAAGGCTTCTTAGCCGGGCGACGTGAAGGTTTTTTTACGCTATTTTTTTGAGTGCCCGTAGGCTTTTTCTGGGTTGTCATTGTGCTAATTGCCGCTTAGTTTTCGTCGTCGCTATGTGGTTGGCAGGATCATCAGGCCAAACGTGTTTTGGGTAACGCCCTTTCATCTCTTTTTGTACTTCTTTATAAGCGCCCTGCCAGAAACCGGCGAGATCTTGAGTTACCTGCAAAGGCCGCTGCGCAGGTGAGAGCAGTTCCATTACCACTTTTTTACGCCCTTGAGCGATGGTGGGGGAATCTTGCTCGCCAAACATCTCCTGCATACGGACCGACAGCATCGGCTCCGCGCCCAGTTGATAACGAATGGCGGCTCGATTACCTGTGGGTAGCGGGTGGTGAGTTGGAAGCCAGCGATCAATCTCTTGGTTTAATGGCCAACCTAAATAGGCATTGAGTGCATCAAGAAGCGGTACTTTCGCTAACGCTTTGACCGATTTTACCCCGACTAAATAGGGGGCTAACCAAATTTCAAGATCATCGAGCAGCGCTTGTTCCTCGACAGCAGGCCACGCCGCTTCCGGTAGCCATTGCGCAGCGCAACGTATGCGCGTTAATAAAGCGCTCGCCGCTTCGCTCCAGTGTAATACCGATAGCCCCTTGCGACGGACATAATTGAGCAAGGCTTGCGTCATTTTTTCATGAGCAGGCTCTGGCAGCGCTTCACGCTCAATAACCAATTTACCGCACAGGGTTAGCCTTTCCGCGCAAAGTTTCCCCGCTTTCTCATCCCAATCGACTCGTTCTTGTGTACTAAATAGCTCAGGGAAATGGGCTTGCAGTGCATCAATATCCAACTCTGTCGCAACAAAGATTTGGCTCGCTTGTGAGCCGCTGCGCATTAAATCCACCACCACTAAATAGTGCGCGCCAGCGAGGCGTTCATCGTCACGCATTTGCGCGCCGTGACCATTCGCCAATAAAAACTGCCCCCGTTGCGACTCGCTGCGACGCTGGGCAATGCGATCGGGAAAAGCCAAACTCAGCACTAACGCCAACAATGATTCATCCACTTGTGTTAGCTGAAATTGGCCACCGAGTGCGCGCGCAAGCGTCGTGGCACGCTGATGTAGGTTTTGTGTTTTAGGGTGAGTCGCTTGCTGCCAACGCATTAAGCTATGTTGTAAATCCAGCACATTACGCTCAGGCTCTTCCAATAAAGCGGTCACAGCGAGCGCCGTATTTAGCATTGAATCACTCGTTTCATGGGCTTTGAGCAGCATACTCACCAGCCTTGGTTCCACACCGAGTGACTGCGCTTTTTTACCCAATGCGCTGAGCTGCTGTTTGCTGTCCATCAAACCAAGCGTATGCAATAGACTCCAAGCTTGCTGCATCGCTGCTGGTGGTGGTGTATCCAGCCAAGGCAAATCGTTGACCGACACCACACCCCACTGCGCAAGCTCCATCGCTAAAGACGCTAAGTCACTGTGCAATATTTCCGCGCTCGGCACTTGGGGTTGCTGCTTATATTGTGCTTCGCTGTAAAGGCGCAAACAGATGCCAGGTTCTAGGCGTCCGGCGCGCCCCGTGCGTTGCTGCGCCGATGACTGGGCAATTTTCACTTGCTCTAAACGAGTGATGCCCGTTTTAAGATCAAACTTCGCTATCCGCTCTAGCCCTGCATCCACCACTAAGCGTATCCCCTCAATGGTCAGCGATGTTTCGGCAATATTAGTCGCTAGCACAATTTTCCGTTTGCCTGCTACTGCAGGCGCAATCGCTTTTTGCTGCGCTTGTAGACTCAACTGCCCGTATAAAGGACAAATATCAAACTCATCGGCTAAGTGTGCGAGCTGCTGTTCAAGCTGTTTAATGGCTGAAACGCCAGGTAAAAAAGCCAGCAGAGAGCCACTTTCAGCTCGCATCAAGCCTTCAATCTGTTTGCTCATCGTCGGCACAAGATAATCATTGGCTCGCAGCGGTGCATAGCGCACTTCAACCGGATAAGCGCGACCTTCAGATTGCACATAAAGTGCTTGGGGTAATAATGACTGCAATGCCAGTTGATCTAAGGTTGCCGACATTACGACGATTTTAAGATCTTCTCGCAGAGCTGATTGCACTTCCAAACTTAATGCGAGAGCCGTATCCGCGTGAATACTCCGCTCGTGATACTCATCGAAGATCAAGAGATCGATTCCGCTTAGCTCAGGATCGGTTTGGATCATACGTGTCATGATCCCTTCTGTCACAATTTCAAGCTGTGTCGCTGTGCTGACTTTACTCTCACCACGCATACGATAGCCGACGGTTTGCCCAACACTCTCACCTAATTGCTGTGCTAAATAGCAAGCAATACTGCGCGCCGCCAAACGACGCGGTTCAAGCATGATGATCTTACCCGTGAATAATTGCGCTTTTAATAGCTGTAACGGGAAATGGGTCGACTTACCCGCGCCAGGAGCGGCTTTGACAATCATCTGTGGGTGAGCTTGTACTCCCGCCAGCAGCTCGGGCATCACAGCTTGAATGGGCAATTGTGACAATGTGCAATCCTTATGGTTAAATGGCGGCAACATTGTACATAAAAACAGTAGATAAATGCAGTTCAATCCTCCACTTCGATCCGCGACCTTACTCAAACGCTACAAGCGTTTTTTGGCCGACATTGAGTTTGCCGATGGTCAACAAGAGACTATTCACTGCGCCAATACTGGCGCGATGACGGGCTGCGCCGAGGCGGGTAATCGTGTCTGGTTCTCCACCTCGGACAACCCTAAACGTAAATACCCACACAGTTGGGAGCTGACTGAAACCCAGCAAGGCCACTGCATTTGCGTCAACACGGCTCGGGCGAATACGCTGGCAGTAGAAGCGATTCAAAACGGCATCATCAAAGAGCTGCAAGGATATGAGCAATTACAAACTGAAATGCGCTACGGCCAAGAAAATAGCCGAATTGATATCTTGCTCAAATCACCCTCTAAACCGACGTGCTATATAGAAGTGAAAAGCGTCACCTTATTGGATGAACGTTACTCTCCACAGGACGATATCGCCTGCAATTCAGGACAAGGTTATTTCCCCGATGCCGTTACAACGCGTGGACAAAAGCATTTGCGTGAATTAACGGAAATGGCAAAAAGTGGAAGCAGAGCAGTACTTTTGTTTGCTGTTTTGCATTCAGGGATTGAAAAAGTCTCGCCTGCACTCCATATAGACGCAAACTATTCACTATTATTGAAACAAGCGCAAAAAGAAGGGGTGGAAGTACTGTGCTACAAGGCTGTACTTTCAAGGAATGAAATCAAGCTCGTTAACACTGTAGAATTCGCCCATTAGTGACAAAAAATTGATGGCGCCTTCACATTGACAATAAGTTTACGATTGAGTGTTTGCCTCCTATAGATCTTTTTGCTATAGATACCCGCCTAAAATTAGCTGCTCGCGCAGTTGACTAGGTGTTAGTAGGAGATGCTGCATGCCGGAATTAAAGAAAAAAGCGATAGGCATCCTAGCCATTGCAGGTGTTGAGCCGTATCAGGAAAAGCCAGGTGAAGAGTATATGTCACCTGAGCAAATAGCTCACTTTACAAAAATTTTAAGTGCTTGGCGCAACCAACTTCGTGAAGAAGTTGAGCGTACCGTTCACCATATGCAAGATGAAGCCGCAAACTTTCCCGATCCCGTTGATCGCGCTTCTCAAGAAGAAGAATTCAGCTTGGAATTGCGT
>NZ_NDIO01000082.1:0-8522 GCF_002241085.1 Vibrio sp. V03_P4A6T147 | reverse complement strand
CGATAGATTCATCCAATTCACCGTACATTTGTAACCCCGCGCCTACATAAACTCTAAGCAGTAACGGTAACTCATCTAACCATGATTTATGGAAGATTAGTGAGTGATCGGGGTTTAACACACTAGCAGGTAACTGTTGATGAGCTTTTTCGCATTGTGCTTGAATCAGGGGCTTATCAGCTATGGCGAATAATAGCTCAGTCGCTAGGTTAATTGCAGTGTTGTAATCGCCAAAAAGCGCTTTGATATCTCTTTTCAAGTTTTCAGGTTGTTGTGTGTAGGGTTTGCGCTTTTCAAATAATCCCATTGAAAAATAAAGTAAAAGGTCTTCCTTGCGTCGTCTTTCTGCTTGTTTAAATGCTTTGGTATCAAACATGTCACCGATCAAAGTAAAGGTTTTCTTATGTGAGCCAATGAGGCTGCGAACCTGTTCACTTGCTGCAAACTCATCGTTTGCAGGTATCCGACCAAGCTCTAGGCAAGTATTCCAAAAATTATCAAACAGAGCTTGATGCTGGGCGATGACCAGCTTTGCTTTGTCTTTTGCTTCCATTGGCTGTGGTGAGGTGAGCTGCTGCCATTGATGATGACGTTGGTATTTACTTTGTAAGTAGCGCTGTTCTTCTAGTTTATCTTTAAAGAGGTAAAATATACCCGGTGCAATAGCGATCGCTTCTTCCTGAAGGCTCCGTTCAAGATAAGCTTTAATTTCTGACTGTGCGTAGTATTTTTGGAAGGTGTTACGTGAAGTAATAACTCCATCTTTATAAGGCTTAAACTGATTGATATAAGTTTCGTTGGCTAGCATGACGGCTACAATCAGGAGCCTTTCTGTTAACTCCCAAGCCCCAAGTAAGGCTTCCAATCTTTCATCTTGATCTTCAATGACATTTAAGACAAAGCCCAGATTGACGATATCTGAGGATACTTGTTCAACGTCTGGTCTAAAGTTTGGGTCCCAGCCTAGTGCATCTAATCCATGGGCTTCTAATTCTCTTAAATCGTCACCTCGTCCACAGCCATAATCAAAAATTGAATAATTACCAGAAAGGTAGCCGTGTTTAGCTAAGCTTTTCATTGGGGCAGAGAGCTGATGACGGACAAGTGCTGTTTTGTGACGATCAATCCCGATTTCATTCTTAGCTGTTATTGCAGAGCAGCGAAACAGACGGCCATCAACGAGCTGATAATCATGACGAGCGATTACATTTTCCCATGATCGTTTAAAGCCAATAATGCGAGTGTTTTCATACAAACCGGCATTTTCGCCTTCCTGCGTAAGGCTAACAAAGTGCGAGTAGTATTCGCTATTAGGTAAAATCATCGTTTCTTTGCGATGTAAGATCGGCGGGTTATCCGAGTCGTTATAGCAGGTGAGCTTATGACTTAACTTAGAGAGGTTGACGTTAAGGCTCTGTTTAAGTGCTGGATAGGAATTGCTATAAAAACCAGGGTAATGCAGTAAAGATAAACGGAACTCCCTTTTAAACAGTTTGACTAGATCCCACTGTTCATCAGGTAGATTAAGCGCTTTGGCGACGGCCAGAATAAACTTGCTCAGTGTTGTTGGTAAGGCACTGAATGCATCCTTATGTAAGTAGATAGCCTCTGGTAGCTGTTTACCTATTTTGATTTGCGCCACTA
The DNA here is from genome assembly GCF_002241085.1 of Vibrio sp. V03_P4A6T147. Classification (NCBI taxonomy): domain Bacteria; kingdom Pseudomonadati; phylum Pseudomonadota; class Gammaproteobacteria; order Vibrionales; family Vibrionaceae; genus Vibrio; species Vibrio sp. V03_P4A6T147. The sequence goes on along the minus strand of NZ_NDIO01000082.1, from coordinate 6,878 downwards.
ACTGTGAAAATTGTTCTGCATCCATACCATCACCTGAAATACATGTTTGTGGAGAGTATAAAGCATTCAGATAGTATTGAGTGATGTGTTACGTTGACCTTTTTGATTTTAAATGCATCTTGTTTTTTCTTTATTAACATTGCGATTCTATAATCAATTGAATTTTATTTAATTTTCATTTCCTTCTTGTTTTTTAATTGTGGCTATAAGAATAATTAATCACTAATTAATATTATTAATTTCACTTATTCCACAGAGGGCTTTACTCTGCACTTCGGCTTCAATTTGAATGAGAAAGAAAAATATGACAGCGATTACTGATTTAGAGGTTTTACTGCAATCCATGTCACCCGAGTTGGTGGGTGGAAGTTATGTGTTTTGTACTGTGCAAGGGGCATTAGCCGATTATTTGCATTTAGAACCCGTGGCGACATTTCAAGAGCGTGAAGGGCTGACCTTGGTCGTTGAGCAGCAAAAGGCCATTGCGGCGCAGCTCGATTTTGAATCGGTATTCAGCTTAATTACGCTGACGGTTCATTCAAGTTTAGAGGCGGTGGGTCTAACGGCCGCTTTTGCAACTAAGCTAGCTTCGTATGGCATCAGCGCTAATGTGATCGCGGGTTATTATCATGACCATATTTTTGTGCAACAAGAGAAGGCAGAAAAGGCGATGGCAGCACTCAAAGAGTTCGCACAATAACGATTTCCTTGCTACCTGCAACTCCAAGTTGTTTGGTTATAAATATTCAAAATAGCATAGTTTGATGAAACCAATCGGTTAAGTGTAGAGGATAAGTGTATGAGTAATATGGTAATGAAAGTGAAGACGGCATCTGGTCGGCAAGTGACCTATCACCGGAATTTAACGGCGCTGCGCCAGTCGTTTGACCAATCTGGGATTCGCTACCAGTTGATCGAGACGAAAGTGGTTGCGGTTCGTTCTCCTCGCTGAATGAGTTAGCGTACGTCAGTTAATTTTCATTCAGGGATGATTGAATGTGTCAAAAGGGGAGTGGTAATGCGTTTGTTGAGTTTGCAGTTTTGTTTCCAAAATTGAGAAACATATTTTCGAGAATAAGCGTGTATTGATAAGAGTCTTTTCTAGGATTTATACCGAATGCCGTGATATTATCCTGCGCCCAACGGCTAGGTGGTGGGTTTATAAACCACTACTGGCCTTATTAGTAGCAGATAGTTTCATTGTTGTGGATGATGATTCTATGTAAAAAGAGACCGTATTTTGCTTGATATATTACGCGAAGTATTAGGATGGACATCTGTCGCATTCTATATATCACTCACTATTTTTAATTCGATGAAGTTTACTCGCTATGCTGCATTTGCTTCGGCTGCGAATGACATTGCTTGGTCAATTTTGATGGGTTGGTGGCCTAAAGTCATTCTTAATCTGTCGGTTGGTGCCATTAACGCATATCGATATGTGAAAGATTTTACTAACACCAGCAAAATGGTGATCAATTCTGCTGCGGCTTTGATGGCGAGCGGTATTCTTTATATTGCTTATGTGGCCGTAAGCAGCTTTATCAATAACCCCACACTAGCCGAAGCCTTGCAGTTTGGCGATCTCGCGTTAATTTTGTTGGCACTGTATATGACTGACCTGAAAAGGTTCCGTTTGCTCATGTTCTTATCGGGGTTTGTTGGTATGGCTGCCTATTTCGGTAACCCACAAATGATGATCATCAAAGCGTTGGTTATTGGCATTATGGCTTACAAGCTTTTCCGCGCCGATAAACTCACGACAGTCGCTACCCATCAGCAACAAACGAATGCATAACTGCGGGTGTGTAAACTGACCTCCGCATTTGTACAAGAGAAACATCAGGGGGGCGTCCTAAGTTGAGATTGGCGCGCTTTCTATTTATTGAGCGATAGTCATTGAGTTGCGATTGTTTAGAGCCACCTGGCAAAATCATCAATTTCCTACTTCAAAAGGAATTGAACCCGCGTCCATGTATTCCTAAATCATTTAAAAATGCTAGCTTGTTATAGCAACTTAATCTAAATCAAGAGCGCTGATACTGAAGCGATTTTAACGCATCGGGAGAAGAGGGGAGCCGTCCGACTTTTAAGCCAAATGGTTTGAGTTGCCAATAGGCGACATCGTGCCAAACTTGAGCAAAACATAGTCTTGTTCATCTGAACTAAGGTCTTCAATATCTAGGTATTTAACCCAGTACCGTCTACTAGCGCCGCTAGGCATAATATCGTCTAGAAACTTTAACCATCTGGGTTTACCCATGTCATCAAAAAAGAATGAGACAGGGTGGTTGAGTGAAACAGCGTGAAAGTCATCTTTATCGTGATGCTCTAGAGCATAGTCGCTGAGGTAGTTGAGTTCAGTCACTCGGAAATTATGTTGGCTACTTTTAGGGAACGAGATAATACCAATATCTATCCATTCACCTTTGATAAAAGCTTGTACGGTTAGTTCTTCCATCGACAACACCTCTACTTATCAATGAGTAAATTGTTACTCATAATCTGTAAGTCAAAAGTTTTGATGAACAGAATGGATGATTTCAGCGATGAAAGCTGCGATAGGAAGTGGGGCGTTAATAGTTTGTACAGTGATGCAAGTTGTTCGTAATAAATGAACAGTTACCTTGAATGAACAAAGTGGTTGAGGTGAGCTGTGGCAGTGTTACGCAGAATGTTACTAAATGACTGAGATTAAGTGAATCTTGATGAGACGCCCTGAACCACTTAAAGCTAGATAGGACAAGGGTTTAGAAAAGAAAACGGGACGTCCTGAGACGTCCCGTTACTAGTGATTGGTGGAGCTGGCGGGATTTGAACCCGCGTCCGAAAATCATTCATCATTGGTACTACATGCTTATTCGGTCTTTAATTTCACCATCAAACTGCGAACCGACACGCTATCTAATGGCTATCCTGAATTAGTTTTAATGCTTTGTCTCTCAGGCGGGAGACGCGGCACGAGCTTGTTTGGTTTTGACTCTCTGTTGTTCCCCGTCTTACGAGCGGAAGCTAGGGCAGAAAGGCTCTTGGCAGGTTATTAAGCTGCTAGTGCGTAGTTTTCGTCGTTTGCGACTATTTTTTTGCGGCTTTTAACGTGGCAAACCGCCCCACGGCATGCACCTCAGACTGCAAAATTCCCGTCGAATCCAGAATCAGCCCCAAGTGTGTTGACGCATACTACCAGAAAACCTTTGTCTGTCTAGCTTTCTGCGTCTAAGTGGTCAAGATTAACGCAATGAGCTCTTCATTACGCGTGCTTTCTCTCTTGCCCAATCTTTTTCTTTTAAATCATCACGTTTGTCATGCAGTTTTTTACCTTTCGCTACACCAATTTTGATTTTCACCCAAGAGCGAGACCAATACAGTGATAGTGCGATAAGTGTCATGCCTTCACGGTTGATGCGTCCATAAAGGTTATCCAGTTCACGGCGGCTGATTAACAGCTTGCGCACGCGAGTTGGGTTGGCAACCACGTGAGTGGATGCTTGCTGCAGTGGCGTTATTGTCATTCCGGAAACAAAGGCTTCTCCGTCTCGCATGAAAACGTAGCTTTCTGCGATATTCGCTTTGCCTTGACGAAGAGATTTGACTTCCCAGCCTTGGAGCTCCATGCCAGCTTCTACTTCATCTTCGATAAAGTATTCGTGGCGAGCTTTTTTATTTACAGCAATGGTATTGCTACCTGCTTTTGAGTTTGATTTTTTCTTTACCATAGTGGCGGCATTATACGGCTTGGTTTGAGCTTAGGAAATCCTTTTATTTGCGTAGGATAAGAATAAAAGTAAAATTGTTACACACCAGACTTTTTCGGTGGTGATGAGGAGAGAATATGAAGCAAGTCAGTCGTTCTGCTTTAGTGTCTTTTAGTGCAGAACAAATGTTTAATCTCGTGAATGACGTTGCTCGTTATCCTGAATTTTTGCCAGGTTGTTCTGGTTCTCGCGTTATGGAATCTTCCGATTTGTCGATGGTGGCTTCGGTGGATGTTTCAAAGGCAGGGATAAGTAAGACGTTCACAACGTCGAATGTGTTGGTGGCCAGTGAAGCTATTTTGATGAATTTGGTCGATGGTCCTTTTAAGGTTTTAAAAGGCGGTTGGTATTTTACTGCACTTGATGAACAAGCCTGCAAGGTTGAACTTAAACTGGAATTTGAATTTTCGAGCAAAATGGTGGAATTGGCTTTTGGCAAGATATTCAATGAATTGACCAGTAATATGGTTAACGCATTTACCAAACGAGCGAAACAGGTGTATCAGTAATGAGTATTGAATCTGAGATGATCCATGTTGAGGTAGTCTATGCATTGCCTCACGAGCAAAGAGTACTGAATTTGGTGGTAGACAAAAACTCAACCGTCGAAACGATAATTCAACAGTCCGGTGTGCTTGAGCTCTACCCAGAGATTGATTTATCAAAAAATAAGGTCGGGATTTTTAGTCGTAACGTTAAGCTAGATTCGACGGTCAGAGACCGTGATCGCATTGAAATTTATCGTCCGTTATTGGCCGATCCTAAAGAGATCCGTCGCAAGAGAGCCGAGCAGGCAAAAGCGCAACAGTAAACGTTGCTGCGGTATTGGGTGCAAGATAAAGGGCTCGTTATGAGCCCTGTCCGTTAGTGTCACTCATTGTGAGGTGCACTTTGGGTATCATTTGTTTGAACGTGTTTTCGTTCAGTTTACGCCTTCAAAAAACCGTTCGCTAGCAGGGTAGTCGCCACTGATTTCCATCAAAGCACCTGCGGTATTAAATGTCGCAATCAGGTTTTTCTGTATCGATTCTTTGTGGCCTTCCGTGTGGTGATAAATGTAATACCAAGTATCGGGATAACCGTTTTCAATAAGCATCGGCGACCCCATGACAAACCTAACCTGTTCTTTGCTCATACCGAACTTGAGTTGATCGACGGCTTGCTGTTCAACGTAGTTGCCTTGGTTAATATCAATACGATAAACGAGTTTTTCTAATAAAGAGCATCCAGTCAGCATTGTCATTGCTAAAGGGACTGCGATTAACCACTTTTTTAACTGCATATTCAAAATTCTTTGCCAATAGGTCGTAAAACTGGACTGATAATAAACAAGCTCGCAGCAGAAGTAAAAAATAGACTGAGCTACGAGCTAGTTGAGACTGCAAATTTTGAGTTTGGTTGCAAACCTAAAAAGAAAAATGTCAGCTTAGGCGGCGATCAGCAGTTCTTTCGCATTAGCAAGGGTAGATTCGGTGATTTGGCTACCCCCTAAAAGGCGAGCAAGTTCAGCGATGCGTTGTTCACTATCTAATCGTTTCATTTGTGTTTCTGTTTTTCCTGCTTTGGCTTGCTTGCTAACAAACAGTTGTTGGTGCCCGCAGCCTGCCACTTGTGGTAAGTGAGTCACACACAGTACTTGAGTTGATTCACCTAATGTTCTTAGCATTTTTCCGACTACCGCTGCTGTCGGGCCACTGATACCAACATCGACCTCATCAAAAATAAGGCTAGGGGTGTCTACTTTTTGAGCGGTGATCACTTGGATTGCTAGAGATATCCGTGACAGTTCTCCGCCTGACGCGACTTTAGCGATAGGCTGCAGCGGTTGACCTGGGTTGGTTGAGACTAAGAAAGTTACTGTGTCAAAACCCAGTGGTGATGGATGCGTTGTTTCATGATTAACTTCGATGCAGAACTTGGCTTTTTCCATGCTCAGTTCGTGCATGCTATTGGTGATTAATTTATCCAGCTCTTTCGCGTAACGGCTACGAGACTTATGCAGTTTGTCGGCACAGGTTGCAAACTGCTGATACTGTTTGGCAACGTTACTTTCCAGTTCTTGTAATTTATCTTCAGAGCAGTCAAGTTGCGCTATTTGTTTGAGCAGATCTTGGTGGTGGTGGTAAAGCGCTTCAGGAGCGATGTAGTGCTTGCGCGATATGGACATCACTTTAGAGTAACGTTCTTCTACATAAGCCATACGTTCAGGATCGACATCGATACTGTCCAGATAGTTTCGCAATTCACTGTTGGCTTCTTCGAGTTGGATGATGGCTTCAGCCACCATGTTGGGTAAGGTCGCAAGTTTTTCATCTAACTCGGCCAGTTCAAGCAAGGCGTGGTTGGCTGACTGCAGCAAACTTAGCGCATTGACTTCTTGCCCCTCATAAATAAGCTCAATGGCTTGCTGGCAAGTGGTAGCAAGCTCGCCACTGTTGGCTAAACGTCTGTGCTCTTGTTCGAGTTCGGTGAACTCTTCTTCACCAATCGCCAATTCATTGAGCTCTTTGATTTGATATTCCAGCAGTTGAACTTGAGCTTGGTTTTGTTGACTATTTTCTTTGAGTTGATTGAGCTGGTTATCTGCTTGACGCCACATTTGGTAGGCTAAGCGTGTCTCTTTGACAAGATTCACGTGACCTGCGTATTGGTCCAGCATGCTCATTTGATACTCACTTTTCATCAGTTGATGATGGGCGTGTTGACCGTGAATGTTGATCAGTAATTGACCTAGAGCTTTGAGTTGTGAAAGAGGCACAGGGCTGCCATTGATGAAGGCACGAGAGCGGCCATCTTTGGTGATGATTCGGCGTAAAATACACTCTTTTTGGTCGAGCAAGTCATTGTCTTCCAACCAGCGCGTGGCGTTGAGGTTATTGTCCAAAATAAAGGCGGCGCTGACTTCGGTTTTTTCTTCACCCTGCCTGACCATTCCTGCTTCCGCACGGCCACCAAGACATAAACTGAGCGCGTCAATTGCAATGGATTTACCCGCACCGGTTTCGCCAGTAATGGTAGTCATTCCTTTGGAAAGCTCTAACTGCAATGATTTAACAATAGCAAAATTATTCACACTTAAATGAGCCAGCATTTCTGTACCTATATAATCAAATAACACTGTAT
>NZ_NDIO01000207.1:0-6079 GCF_002241085.1 Vibrio sp. V03_P4A6T147 | reverse complement strand
CTCATCAATAGCTAGCCTCTCTAAATAAATCAGCAATTGTTTATAAGCAAAAACACCACGGCTACCTTCAGCAAAATGAGAAGCAGGCAAGCGCTTTAAACTCGCGTCACGAAACTTGGTGTCTATAGGTACAGCAGAGCTCCAAACTTGCTCTGGGTAATCTTTTTTAAGTTGATTCAGCGTTTGCAAAGAAGCCCGGGTTCGCTTGTCGTACATAGTCGGTACGATAGTCACTTTGAACGATCGACTACGAGATTTTTGCATGATGGCTAAGGTGCGAATCATCCTTTCGAGCCCTTTCATAGCCAGAAACTCAGTCTGCACTGGAATTAAGATACGATCGCTGGCGGCCAATGCATTAACCATCATTACCCCTAAGATTGGAGGACAGTCGATCAATACGTAGTCATAATTATGGCGCAATGCAAGAAGCGCACGTTTCAAAATCAGCCCCATCCCACTGCGGTTGCCCATGACTCTATCTAAAGTGGCTAGAGACATATGGGCAGGGATGAGGTCAATGCCTTCAACATCGGTTTTTAGGATAAGAGGGGTAACGCTTTGCTCTGTTAACTCACGTTGCTGAAATAGGTCAAACAGGCTGACGGGCACGCCATCAGAATCATAACCTAAGTATGTAGTAAGCGAGGCGTGAGGGTCAGTATCGACCAACAGCACTCTTTTGCCTTGCTGACTTAGCAAACCGGCAAGCGTAATCGTTGTGGTTGTTTTACCCACACCGCCTTTTTGGTTTGCAATACTCCATACAATCATTGAACTTCCTTTATGCGAGGCCAACTTCAACTAACATTCGTTCTGATATACGCTCTAACGGTAAATCTTCAGACGAGATCCCCGCTTTTGCGACAGCTTGCGGCATGCCATACACCACGCAACTTTCTTCATCCTGAGCCCAAATGGTTGCCCCTGCGGCTTGTAACATTCGAGCCCCTTCACGACCATCGGCTCCCATACCAGTCAATATCATTGACAGCACTTTATCTGCATAGATCTTGGCCGCAGAACCGAATGTTATATCAACACACGGCTTATAATTCATACGTTCACCACCATCGATAATGCGCAATTTTGCACTACCCGGACGGCCCTCAATCATCATCTGTTTACCACCCGGAGCCAAGTAAGCAACGCCTGGGCGCAATGCATCGCCATCTTCCGCTTCTTTCACTTCAATTTTACACAGTGAGTTGAGCCGGTTTGCAAATGCAGCAGTGAAGGTGGCAGGCATGTGTTGAATGAGTACGATCGGATGCGGATAATTCGCAGGTAACTTCGTCAATATTTTTTGTAACGCAACCGGGCCCCCTGTAGAGGTACCGATAGCAGTCAACTGATATTTTTTACCTGTAGCTTTAAAGCGAGCCAATGTGCCCATTGATTTCGGCGCAGGGGTACTCGCCGTTGTAGCCGCTGTTCTATTGGCAAACGGCGACGATGTGCTCGGCGCTGGGCGTGAAACCAAAGGTCTTCTCAGCATCCCTTTTTTCGACGCGATTTGAATAACCCGTTGTTGTAATAAAGCGACAGCCTCATCACGGTTACGGGCAATATCCTCAAACTTTTTCGGTAAGAAATCTAACGCTCCAGCATCTAAAGCATCTAGCGTTGCTTTGGCACCATCATGAGTCAGCGATGAGAACATCAAGATTGGGATCGGGTTCGCAGCCATAATTTCACGGACAGCAGTAATGCCATCCATAACTGGCATCTCAATATCCATTGTGATGACATCAGGCTTTAAGATTCTCGCTTTTTCTACGGCTTCTTTACCGTTAGTTGCAACATCAATCACTTCTAGACGGGTGTCAGAGTTAATAATTTCACTCACACGCCGTCTAAAAAAGCTCGAATCATCAACGACTAATACTCTAATCGCCATGGGTGTCCTTATATTGTGTGCTCATTTAAATGCGGGAAGCAGCAGCATACTGCTTAAGCAAATCTGGCACATCTAGTATTAGTGCAATATGTCCATCGCTGGTAATCGTTGCCCCAGCCATACCCGGTGTTTTTTGAAGAAGCTTATCTAGTGGTTTGATTACCACTTCTTCTTGGCCAATTAAGGTATCAACCACAAAACCAACTCGCTGGCTACCAATCTGAACAATAACAACATGTCCATGACCTTTACGCAGTTCTATTTTACCCGCTTTAGGTGCTAGCCAATTCTGTAAGTAGAAGAGTGGTATCGATTTTTTACGTACTATGATGGTCAATTGTCCATCAACGACGTTCGTCCGGCTAAGATCAAGATGGAAGATTTCATTCACGCTCGCAAGCGGTAGAGCAAATGGATGCCCTGCGACCCCAACCATCAATGTCGGTAAGATAGCGAGTGTTAGCGGCACTTTGATCGTAATCTTAGTCCCTTTGCCCATCTCAGAATCGATGTCAATTGAGCCATTGAGTGTATTGATGGCTGTTTTTACAACATCCATCCCAACACCACGACCAGAAATGTCTGAAATTTGCTCTTTACTGGAGAATCCCGCCATAAAGATTAAGTTAAAACACTCTTTATTGGAGAGACGCGACGCCGCATCTTCATCCATCATGCCTCGTTTAACCGCAATACTACGCAGCTTATCTGGGTCCATACCGCCGCCGTCATCGACGATAGCTAGCTCAATATGATCACCTTCTTGCGAAGCTGAGAGTATGATTTTACCCGTGCTTGGCTTTCCAGATTTGCTACGCACATCAGGCATTTCAATGCCGTGGTCAACTGAGTTACGCACTAAGTGGATCAATGGGTCTGCAAGCGCTTCGACCAAGTTTTTATCAAGGTCTGTTTCTTCGCCGCGCATTTCAAGCACGATGTCTTTTTTCAGGGTACGTGCAAGGTCTCGAACCACGCGAGGGAAACGACCGAACACTTTCTTAATCGGTTGCATGCGCGTTTTCATAACAGCGCCTTGCAAATCCGCAGTAACTACATCAAGGTTAGCCACCGCTTTTGCCATCTCTTCGTCGTTGCTATTAAGCCCTAAACTCAGCAAGCGGTTACGCACTAGCACCAATTCGCCAATCATGTTCATAATGATGTCGAGCGTTGATGTATCAACACGGACTGTTGTTTCCGGCTGAGTTTGCGCTTTTTTAGCCACAGCAGGTGCTGATACTTCTTTTTTCTCAGCCACTGCAACCGGAGCTTTCGCCGGGGAAGAGGCGGCTGGAGCCGTTACTTTAGGCTGAGGAGCAGGTGTAGGTTTCGCCGCTTCAGCTTTCGGTTTTGCGGTCTCTGTTGGTTTTATAGGCTCTGCTGGCTTCACATTTTCAGAAGCAGGTCTGGTTGCCATTTCCAACTCTTCTGGCAATGGCCCTTTTCCTGAGCCATGCAGTTCGTCAAGAAGCTTTTCAAACTCCTCGTCCGTCATCAAATCATCGCCACCACCAGCAGAAGCTTTAGGTGCCGCTGTTGATTTAGGCGGAGTAGTTGGTTTCGCTGTAACCTCAGGAGCGGGTTCAACGGTTGGAGCTTTGCCTACGCCGTGCAGTTCATCAAGCAGCTTTTCAAATTCGTCATCCGTAATGTCACCACTAGCAGCCACTGATGCACTTGGGGCTTTAGGCGCTGGGGCCGCCGGTGCGGCATTTTCAGAATGAGCATTAGGCGCGGTGCCCTTGCCATGTAATTCGTCTAACAGTTTTTCAAATTCATCTTGCGTGATTTCATCGATAGAATTTGACGCGACAGCCTTTGAGGCCACTGGTTGAATGACTTCCGGTTCAGGCGCTTCGATAGCGGCCTCTTCCTCGACTTCAACTTCAGCAATAACAGGCTCCACTTCGTCAATTTCATCTTCAGAAGCAGGACGACACAATTTATGAAGTTCATCGAGTAGAGCGGGATCTGCAGGCTCTAAGGGTTCTTGATCTTGAACAGCGCGAAACTGTGCGTTAACGGTGTCTAAAGCTCGTAACATCGTATCCATCAAGCTCGATGTTACACTTCTTTGGCCATTGCGTAAGATATCAAATACGTTCTCGGCACCGTGGCACGTCTCAACCAGCTCGGTGAGGGCAAGAAACCCGGCCCCACCTTTAACGGTATGGAAACCGCGGAAAATCGCATTTAATAACTCCCTGTCTTCGGGGTTGTTCTCAAGTTCAACCAATTGCTCTGAGAGCAATTCGAGAATTTCACCTGCTTCAACCAAAAAGTCCTGAAGAATGTCGTCGTCTAATTCGTAGCTCATACGTTACCCCTAAAAACCAAGACTCGATAACAAATCATCGACTTCGTCTTGAGATGAAACCGCATCGGCTCTTTCATGAGGGTTCAAAATAGGACCTTCAGGTTCGATAGATGGGTTCTTCTTGTCTGTTTTTTGTTCTATTTGGTTAGCCCCAAAGGCAGTGAGAATCTCAACTAGGCGTTTCTCAACTTCATTAACCAGCGTAATAACACGCCGAATTATTTGGCCAGTGAGATCTTGAAAGTCTTGAGCCATCAATATCTCAGTTAGCTGACCTCGCAATTCGCTGCTGTTGCCTTCAACTTGTGATAGTAGATCATCAATACGGTGACAAAGTGCTTTAAACTCAATGAGATCAATACGCCCATGCATCAACTCATTCCATTGTGGACGCACTTTTAACAAACCTTCGTGAAGGCTGTCAGCGATCGGCATACATCGATCCACTGCATCCATTGTTTTATTCGCAGCTACTTCCGTTTTATCAATTACATATTGAAGACGATCCCTTGCATCTGGAATTTCGTCATTTGCAATCTCAGCCATGCGTTCATCAAGGTTGAACTGTTTGAGCGATTCATGCAGTTCCCTTGTCAAAGTGCCTATTTCTTGCAGCATTGGATTGCTTGCTTTGTCGTAGGTCTCTTTAAAGAGTTGATTCGCCTGATCTTGCTGTCCATTTTCCAGTAGCTGAACGAGTTCTTTTGCTTGTTCTAATGAAATCATCGATTAGCCTTTTCGCGCATAAATGAATAGAGCACCTTTTGTCTGTGACCACACGCTTTATAAACGCTCGAAAATTTTATCCAGTTTTTCTTTAAGCGTAGCAGCAGTAAAAGGTTTTACGATATAACCATTCACACCTGCTTGAGCAGCCTCGATGATTTGTTCGCGTTTTGCTTCTGCGGTGATCATCAGAACAGGCAGATGCTTAAGTTCTGCGTCTGCTCGGATATTTTTCAACAAATCGATGCCTTGCATGCCCGGCATATTCCAGTCTGTAACCACAAACTCAAAATCACCTTTCTTTAGCATAGGCAACGCTGTCAGGCCATCATCTGCTTCTTGGGTATTATTGAAGCCCAAATCACGAAGTAGATTCTTAACAATACGGCGCATTGTTGAAAAGTCGTCAACAATAAGGATCTTCATGTTTTTATTCAAAATTGCCTCCACTGAGCTCGAAATCAGTGATATTAGTCATTTTGCGTCCAAGAACTTAACTTCGTTCTTAGTCGCTGCATAGATTGGCTTAGTATCTGGCTAACGCGGGATTCGCTAACACCTAGAACTTCACCAATTTCTTTTAAGTTTAGCTCTTCATCATAATAGAGCGAAAGTACCAAAGCTTCACGTTCTGTAAGTGATTTTATTGATTCAACCAATGCTTTACGAAACGATTCATCGGCGACTCCCTTAAATGGCGAGTTGTCTTCATCGTCATCCAGAGGAGAAATTGCATCATCAGAAATACCTAAATCTTCGATTCCGACAATCCGTGAGCAATTAATGTCAGTTAATACAGTATGGTACTGATCCAGCGACATGCCTAAATACTTCGCAACTTCTGTATCAGTTGGGTTTCGGTTTAGCTCACCTTCTAGAACTGAAATTGCATGGGTTATCTCTCGGTTGTGTTTATGAACCGAGCGTGGAACCCAATCACCACGCCGAATATCGTCGAGCATAGCTCCACGAATTCGAATTCCTGCGTAGGTTTCAAAGCTTGCACCTTTACTCCCATCATAATTTTTTTGTGCTTCAAGTAGGCCTATCATACCGGCTTGTATTAGATCTTCGACTAATACGTTTGGTGGCAGGCGACCTGCTAAATGGTGTGCAATACGCTTAACCAATAC
>NZ_NDIO01000280.1:0-6080 GCF_002241085.1 Vibrio sp. V03_P4A6T147 | reverse complement strand
GAGTCTTTGAGTACGTCTTGGGTCATTGAGGTGAGCTTGACCAAATTGCTTTTGTGCCCAGAGGGTTGGTTCTATATAAGTCATTCTAATCATCCTTGTTATTGCTTAGATGATCAGATCATGAAACATAAAATTAGTTCAAAAAAATCCCCAAGCAGAGGCTTGGGGATTTGTGTATAAGAGACAGACCCTAACCCTCCCCTTAAAGGGGAGGGAAGGTTATGTCATGCATCGAAAGAAGAGAAATATCAAGCCGTTACTTCGCTTCGAGGTGATCAATCATCAATTGCAGTGACTGATTGCCGCGAAACTCATTAATATCAAGCTTATACGCAAGACGCACCGTTTTCACCGACGCATCTGGCCAGCGTCTTAAATCGACATTAAAAGCAATGCCATCGATCATAATGTTGGTTGGGTGGCCTTTGAATAACGGTTCAAGCATCAGTTTCAAATGCTTTTCCCCCACCAGCTTTTGGTGCAGTAGTTTGAACTCACCGTCAAAGAGAGGTTCAGGAAACGCCTGCCCCCATGGGCCACCGGAACGCAAGGTTTCAGCGGTGTGCATCGAGAACTCTTCAGGTGTTAACTCTCCATCGGATAAAATCACGCCCTTTAGCGCGGTCTCATCTAACTCGCGACGTACAGCTTGATCAAACAGCTCAGCAAAACGCTCAAACTCTTTTTCGGCAATAGTTAAACCTGCCGCCATCGCGTGACCACCAAATTTGGCGATTAAACCGGGGTTTTGTGTATCAATGCGATCCAGCACATCGCGCATGTGTAACCCAGCAACAGAGCGGCATGACCCTTTGATACTGCCATCGCCACCATCGGCAAACGCAATCACAGGGCGATGATATTTATCTTTAATACGTGAGGCTAAAATACCAATCACACCTTGGTGCCAATCGCGTTGAAACAGCACTAAACCGTGCGGCAATTCGCTATTTTCACTCAGTTGTAAGCGCTCACAAAAAGCCAGCGCTTCTTGCTTCATCCCCTCTTCAATCTCTTTACGAGTTTGGTTAAGGCTATCCAGCTCACTGGCCATTCGACGCGCAGCGTGAATGTCATTGCACATTAGCAGCTCAACGCCAAATGACATATCATCCAAGCGCCCTGCCGCATTGATGCGTGGCCCTAACGCAAAGCCAAAATCCGAGGCAACTAAACGCCTCGCGTCACGTTTAGCAACCTCAATCAAAGCTTGAATACCCGGCCTTGCATGCCCGGCGCGAATGCGTTGCAAACCTTGATGCACTAAAATGCGATTGTTTTCATCGAGCGGCACAACATCAGCGACAGTACCTAGTGCGACTAAGTCAATTAGCTCCATCAACTTGGGTTCACTCATGCCTTGTCGAGTAAACCAGCCGTTTTTTCGCATATGCACGCACAGCGCCATCATCAAATAGAAAGCCACCCCTACGCCGGCTAATGCCTTCGAGGGAAACGGGCAGTTAGCCAAATTGGGATTCACCATCGCATCAACCTCTGGCAACTCGTGTCCCGGTAAATGGTGATCGGTCACCAAGACGGTCAGCCCTTGCTGCTTGGCATAACGCACCCCGTCGATAGAGGAGACGCCGTTATCGACCGTCATGATCATCTGCGCGCCAAGCTCAATCGCTTGATCGACCACTTCAGGGCTTAAGCCATAACCATCTTCAAAACGGTTAGGCACGAGATAGTCCACATTGTGCGATCCCAACATTCGCAACGCCAAAACAGATAAGGCGCAACTGGTTGCGCCATCAGCATCAAAATCCCCGACGACTATGATACGCTGCTGATGCTCGATGGCGTGAAAAAGTAGTTGTACCGCTCGTTCTATGCCACCTAATTGTTGGTAGGAATGCAGTGCTTTAGCGGCCTTGTCGAGTTGTTCAAGGTTCGTGATACCACGGTTGATATAGATACGTTTAAGCAGTGTTGGAATCGTGTCAGGAAGTTGCGAAAGATCGGGGGCTGGTCTTTGTTTTATCTCAATCATAAATCAGCGGGCTCAAGAACACTCAAGCCCGACTCCTAAAGTTATTGAATCTGCTGAAGGCGTTGCAACAATTGCTCTGGTGGTAAATAACCCCCAACCATTTCGCCATTCGGTAGGAAAATCGCAGGCGTGCCGTTGATGCCTAACTCACGCCCGAGCTGATAGTGCTTGGTAATCAACTGTTTAGCTTGTTGGATGTTCTGCCCTGCTTCTGGCAACTTATGATTGGTTTTTGCCTCATTCATCGCTGCCATTTTATCATCTGCATTCCAGATAGCGGCCATTTGATCAGCTACCTGCCCCGTAACGCCTTGACGCGGGTAAGCCATGTAGCGCACGGTGATCCCTAGGTCGTTATACCCTTTCATTTGACTATGCAAACGAGTGCAATAACCACAGGTAATATCAGTAAAAACAGTCACCACGTATTTTTCGTTGGCGGCTTTGTATTCGATCATACTCGATTCAAACTGCGCGATCTTCGCCGCATTAACGGGCGCTTGGCGTTTGGCTAACACATCGACATAACCACCATTCTTATCTAATTCATACAAGGTTCCGGCGATAAAATGGCTCGCGTCAGGCGCAGAAAACAGCACGCCACCGGAAGTTTGCACTTCAATCACTCCCGGAATATCAGAGGCTTGAACACTCAGTACTTCCAATCCGAGTTTAGAAAAACGTTGTTCAAAAACCGTTTTATCAAGCGCAGCCGCTTGCACAGCCGTTGACGTCACTTGCTCTGTGGTTTCGGCGTTACACGCCACAGCAAAAAGTGGCAATGTAAGAAGAGTCAGTTGGCGTAATACGCTCATTAAATTCACCTTTTCAAGCCCTTGGATGGTGCTCGCTATGTAATTGTTTAAGTCGCTCAGTCGCAACATGAGTATAAATTTGCGTGGTCGATAAGTCACTATGACCGAGCAGCATTTGCACTACACGCAAATCGGCACCGTAATTGAGTAGATGCGTGGCAAAAGCATGCCTTAATACGTGTGGAGAGAGTTTTTCCACATCGATTTGTGCGATCACTGCGTAGTGTTTAATTCGGTGCCAAAAGGTTTGACGAGTCATCTGCCTTGCTCGTCGGCTGGGGAAAACCACATCCGACGTTTGTTCGCCCAGCAAAGTAGACCGCCCTTGTTCAAGAAAAGTTTCAATCCAATCAACGGCATTTTCGCCCATCGGTACAAGACGCTCTTTGCCACCTTTACCAATCACTCTTACTACGCCTTGACGTAAACTGATATTTTCCATGGTCAGTGAAACCAATTCGGTCACCCGTAGCCCTGTTGCATACAAGAGTTCCAACATCGCTCTGTCACGTAATTCTAGAGGATTATTAGTATCGGGAGCATTCAATAAATCTTCCACTTGCTGCTCGGATAAATCTTTAGGCAGACGCTGCGGCAATTTAGGGCTAATTAAGAGCGCGCTCGGATCATCGCCGCGGAGCTTCTCACGGTGCAGATATTGAAATAAACGACGAATCGCCGACAACATGCGCGCCCGCGAGGTTTGCTTATAGTCTTGATCAGCGAGCCACGTTTGGTACTGCTGCAAACCAGTGACACTAATAAAATCGAGGCGATAATTATTGTGCTGCATCCATTGCAACAATTTCGTCAGATCATTGCGATACGATGAGAGTGTGTTTTCAGCTAAACCACGCTCCATCCACATCGCATCTAAAAACTGTTCGACAATTCCTTGGTCAGGAGAAAAATGCTCAGCCACATCAAACCTCAGTAGTAAAAATAACCTTGCTCAGGTTAAGTGAGCCACGAGTTTAATACCATAAAAAAACAGGGTTAGCAGGATAATCGCTGCAAAGCGCGTCAATTTATGGTTAGAATTCACCATTCTGACTTTAAACGAACAAAAAATTATGAAGATCGGTCTGTTTTACGGCTCAACCACTTGTTATACCGAAATGGCAGCAGAAAAGATCCGCGCCATCATCGGTGAAGATTTGGTGGAGATTCACAATGTGAAAGAAACGCCACTCTCTTTGATGAGCAACTATGATCTTTTAATACTGGGTATCTCAACTTGGGACTTTGGCGAAATCCAAGAAGATTGGAGCGCAATATGGGATCAAATCGGTGGCGTGTCGCTAAACGGCAAGTACGTCGCATTATTCGGCTTAGGCGATCAAGAAGGTTATGGCGAATGGTACCTCGATGCGATGGGGATGCTGCATGATGAGCTAAAACAAATTGGCGCTCAATTGATTGGCTACTGGCCCAACCAAGGCTACCATTTTGAAGCGTCAAAAGCCCTAACGAAAGATGGCCGCCACTTTGTTGGTCTCGCACTCGATGAAGATTCGCAATACGAGCAAAGCGACGAACGCATTCAATGCTGGGTTGAGCAAATTTTAGTGGAATATCACGATTCGATTTAATTCGTTGTTCGCTATTTGTTGTTAGTCATTTGCTGCCAACAAGGCTCGATAGCAACGCCAATCAAACACCAAACCGGGGTCAGTTTTGCGTAGTGGTGCAATGTATTGATGCCCGGTAATGCGTTGATTGGTAATGAGCGGATAACGCCGCTGCAATGCACACGTCAAAGTCGCTAAGGCTTGATATTGCGCAGGTGTATAAGCCGTCTCATCGCTCCCTTCCAATTCAATCCCTATCGAATAATCATTGCATTTTGCACGGCCAGAGAAGCTTGACTGGCCCGCATGCCAAGCTCTGGCATTAAATGGCACAAATTGCACTACTTCTCCCTCTCGCCGAATGAGGCAGTGAGCCGAGACGCGCATCTGGTGGATGGTTTGAAAAAAAGGGTGTTGATTCGGGTCAAGCGTGCCAGTGAAAAACTGCTCAATATATGGGCCGCCGAACTGGCCCGGAGGCAAGCTGATATTATGTACCACCAGCAATGAAATATCTTGCGCATCGCTTCGCTGATCATAAAACGGCGATGGCACTCGACGTGCGCTTTGATACCAACCCTTTTTATCGATCATCAGTTGACCCCTTACACCCACACAAAAATGAACCTTAGCCAGAGGAAATGCGAGATTAGTGGCTGAATTTGAGTAAAACTCAGCGTATCATTCTCACTCTGTTCAACACCATATTAGATTTGCGATGAAAAATACACACAACAGCCAACAACGCCTCGATTATCTGAAACAGCAACTCCCATTGGAAATTACTCGTGCCGTTAGCGATGCACTCAGAGAAGATCTCGGTGGCAGCTTGGATGCGACTGCTGATATCACCGCAAACCTTATTCCAGCGGATGCGCGCAATACCGCGACTCTCATCACCCGTGAACATGGCGTATTTTGTGGCCAAGCATGGGCAGAGGAAGTCTTCAAACAACTTGGTGGTGAAGTGAAAATTGACTGGCATGTCCAAGATGGCGATCAAGTTAAGCCAAACCAAATTTTGTGCACCCTTGAGGGCCCAGCTCGCGCGCTGCTGACTGGTGAACGCAATGCGATGAACTTTATTCAAACCTTATCAGGCTGTGCCAGCGTTACCGCTCAGTATGCCAAACAGCTAGAAGGCACCGAATGCCGACTACTTGATACACGCAAAACTATCCCTGGCCTGCGCAGCGCACTGAAATATGCTGTCGCGTGTGGCGGCGGCTTTAACCATCGTATTGGCGTGTTTGATGCTTATTTAATTAAAGAAAACCATATCATTGCTTGTGGCGGTATTACCCAAGCCATCAGCACCGCTAAACAGCTCAACCCCGGTAAACCTGTCGAAGTCGAAACCGAAAGCTTGCAAGAGTTAGAAGAGGCGATTCAAGCGGGCGCTGACATCATTATGCTGGATAATTTTAGTATTGAGATGATGCGCGAAGCGGTAGCAATTAACGCAGGCCGCGCGGCTTTAGAAAATTCTGGTAACGTCACATTAGAAACCATTGGCGATTACGCGCGAACCGGTGTCGATTACATCTCAGTCGGCGCGCTGACTAAGCACACTAAAGCACTCGATCTCTCAATGCGCTTTCAGTAATTAATTACATCAATTATTGGAATAAAGATCAAAAATTTCAAATAGTTAAGGAAGCCGGACGAGCTTCCTTTTTTTATTGCTTGCGTATCAAA
>NZ_NDIO01000386.1:0-6141 GCF_002241085.1 Vibrio sp. V03_P4A6T147 | reverse complement strand
TCCATGCCGAACTCAGAAGTGAAACACAACAGCGCCGATGGTAGTGTGGGGTCTCCCCATGTGAGAGTAGGACATCGCCAGGCTTTGAATATTGTCTAACCAGACACGCTGCGGAGCGGTAGTTCAGTTGGTTAGAATACCGGCCTGTCACGCCGGGGGTCGCGGGTTCGAGTCCCGTCCGCTCCGCCACTTATTAAGAAGCCCTGCTAGTAATAGCAGGGTTTTTTCCTTTTGAGTTTCAATGAGATGCTTAAGTCGTTTTAAGCTATCTCTATTGCAACTAGATTCCCTGTGCTTATTCCTTGATGTCCTCTTGAGCGCTGAAATTCTTTTGGCTTATGTTCATCGAACAGAGTAGCTGCATGAAAGGCGCTACTATCTCAATCAATAGCCATATGAAAACAACGTGTAGGCATATAAAAAAGCCGACACGTTGTGTCGGCTAATCGTTTAGTGTTGTGCTTTACAGAATCTGTTTGAGTACTCTATCGGCCTTAACTCGCGTTACTTTGCGCAGTAGTTTTTGTACCGCATCAGGGTAGTTTTCTATCTTCTCTAGTTGTTTGTAGGTACAAACAAGTTGAGTGTGTCGAAGGATGTTGTCGATCTCTTGCTCAAACTTAGGTGTTAAGTGGTGATAGTGATCTTGGATCAGAATGGCATTCTCGAGATCGAGTTTCCATGCTCTTGGATTTAAGTTATTACCAGTGATCAACATGTAGCGCTTATCTACCCATACGCCTTTTAGATGGAAGCTATTCTCTTCATGTTTCCAGAGATGGATGGAAAGATTTCGACTGGCAATATGGGCTTCATTTACTTTGGCAAAACGGCGTAGATTAAGCTCATATAAATAAGGTAAGCCGCCGATTGTCTTGAAGGTTTGCTCTGGGGAAATATAGAAATCGTTTGCCGTTTTATCGCCAACGACAATGTGAACTTTCACACCCCGTTTCAATGCTTTCTTAACTTCTTTAGCGACACTTTTTGGAAAATTGAAATACGGAGTGCAGATAAAGACTTCATCTTTGGCATGAGCGATCAGTTGGTTAATATTGTGGTTGAGTTTATTTCGACGCTTTCCAATACCTACCAGTGGCGTCAAAGCAACTTGATCGGCTGTTGGGATCTGTGACTCAAACTCATAGTTTGCTGTTGCTAGAGAGGCTCTAAATTGCCGAATGTCAGTTTTGATATCTTTCGTCGTTGGCTTCGATGTGTTTGATAAGTCATTGACAGCAGGGTGACTTATCATTTTTTGCTGAATAAATTGTACCATGCTATCGGCAAGAGATTGGTTGTCGATGGTGTGATAGCGGTCGAATCGATAGCGCTCTTTGTGATGCAAATAAACGTTATTAAGGCTTGCTCCGCTATAGATCACCTGGTCGTCGACAATAAAACCTTTGAGATGTAAAACACCAAAAACTTCGCGGCCTCGCACGGGGATGCCGTATACGGGAATGGCGTGTTCGTGGTTCTGAGAGAACTCTTGATACATTGAAGCATTGCCTTCCGAAGCGGCCGCACCAATTAATCCACGTTGCGCTCTATGCCAATCAACGCAAATCGCAATATCTAAGCCAGGGTTTCTTTGCTTGGCATTATATAGCTCCGTTAAAACTTCTCTGCCTGCTTCGTCATCTTCTAAATACAGCGCTACAAGATAGATTCGTTTACTTGCCTGACGGATCGACTGGATCAGATGATTTTTAAATTCTTTTGCCGAAAATAAAACTTCAAAATGATCCGGTGATTGTGCGATGGTCGGCAATCGCTCGAATGGGTTTCTATGAGCAATCATATTGGATGATTTACCTTACTTATTTGCAAAATTGCGAACTGGGGATATTACCAAATTCAACGGTTCAATTGCTAGAAAAGCCGCGCATTCTCGTCATACTAGCCTAGGTATCTCATAGGAATGAGATCTTTACCACTGGATACATAGCGCTCAAACCGTTGCATAAGAGCTATTGGTAGTTCTTCTGTCATTATGGAGTGAAAACCATGACGAGCATAAAAGGGCTCAAGATGAGCGTATGCGAAGCAATAATCCTGATTATTGAGAATATTCTCGCTGCAATAATTGAGCAACTGCGACCCAATCCCTTTTTTTTGGTTTTCTGGCAGCACAAGCATGCCAGTCAGTAATCGATATACATCAATATTTTTAAATCTGACAACAGCAGATATCTGCCCATCGAGCGTGCCTATAACGCACAATTCATCTTTCCTAGCTTTTGCTGAAGGGTAATGTTCTTTGTACATTCGCTTGATCAAAGGAAGTTTTATCGGGGGGAGTATGTCAAATTGTAGTTGCCACATTTCTTCCTGCTTCGAATAGTTATCTGTTGTAGAATGGCGTGAGTTTAATTTATCCATAGAATGCCATGCAATTACATCCCAATGCGAGCTTAAAAAAATACCACACTTTTGGCCTAGAACAATCTTGTCAATTATTAGCTGAAGTTTTCTCTGTGCAAGATTTGGTGGAAATTTACCAGAGCGCAGAATGGCAGACTTTGCCTAAGTTGATGTTAGGAAAAGGTAGCAATGTCCTTTTTACTTGTGATTTTCAAGGAATGGTTTTAAGCAACCAACTGAAAGGGTTACAGCACACGCAGGATGATAATTACCATTATTTGCATGTTTCTGGTGGTGAGGATTGGCCTTCACTTGTTGAATGGGCAGTGAAGCAAAATATTGCAGGTCTTGAAAATTTGGCTTTGATACCTGGTTGTGCAGGTTCTGCTCCTATCCAAAATATTGGCGCTTATGGTGTAGAGTTTCAAGATGTGTGTGATTACGTTGATTATCTCTGTTTAGACTCCTTAACCGTCAAGCGCCTGAGCGCCAAACAATGTCTATTTGGTTATCGTGATTCTATTTTTAAGCACGCTTTGCACAGTAACGCGATCGTTGTAGCGGTAGGACTAAAGTTATTGAAGCAGTGGCAACCCGTACTGAATTATGGACCTTTGCAAGAACTGGATAGCCACACCTGCCAAGCTATTGATATTTATAAACGGGTATGCGCTACTCGCAATGCCAAATTACCCGATCCGCGGGTGCTAGGTAACGCAGGAAGCTTCTTTAAAAATCCAATTATTAGTTTAGAACATTGGCAGGCTCTTCTTGAGAGTTATCCCGATCTTGTTTCTTACCCCGTGGAAGAAGGCAGAAAAGTAGCGGCTGGGTGGTTGATTGATCAGTGTGGGCTCAAAGGGTATAGCTTAGGTGATGCTCAAGTGCATCCGAAGCAAGCTTTAGTGTTGGTAAATAAAGGTAGCGCTACAGCCTTTGATGTCATTCAACTAGCGATTAAAGTTTGCATAGCAGTTCAGGATAAATTTTCGATATCTTTAGAGCATGAAGTCCGATTTTTAGATGCGATTGGTGAAACGAACCTTGAGCATCTTGCTAAGGAATTAAAGTGAAAGAGCACAGTGTCAAACTATCATTACTTCGTCATCTGGCCAGTGGCGAGTTTTGTTCTGGTGAGTTGCTAGGAGCAGAACTTGGTATTTCTCGCGCTGCAGTCAGTAAGCATATTAAAGGGATTCAGGAGTGGGGAATTGATATTTTCCGCGTCCAAGGCAAAGGCTATCAGCTTGCTCAATCACTGAATCTACTTGATGCGACACAGATCCAAAATGCCGTGCGTAACCCTGTCGAGCTTTTCCCCATTATCGATTCAACCAACCAATACCTGTTAGAACGTGTAGATAACCTTGCTTCGGGCAGCGTTTGCTTAGCAGAGTATCAGGCTAATGGACGGGGTCGGCGTGGGCGTCAGTGGATATCGCCTTTTGGCAGCAATCTTTATGTTTCCATGTACTGGCGACTCGACGCAGGGATGGCGGCCGCAATGGGGCTTAGCCTTGTGGTCGGGGTCGCGATTGTGGAAGCGCTAGCAAGCATCGGATTTGACGGTGTAAAGCTTAAGTGGCCGAACGATCTCTATTTTCAGGATAGAAAGCTGGCGGGCATTTTAGTCGAAATGACAGGGCAGGCTGGCGCAGCGGCACATTTAGTGATTGGGATGGGAATGAACATTTTCATGCCCGAAAATGAGCAAGCCATTGACCAGCCATGGGCAAGTTTGTCGCAGGTAGCCGACGGTCTGAAAATAGACAGGAACTTGCTCGCTATTGTCTTTATTCAATCATTAGACCAAGCGCTACGTGATTACGAGCTTTATGGGATGAAGGATTTTATACCGCGCTGGAATCGACTCGATAACTTTATTGGTCGAAAAGTTAAACTGCTTATGGGCCCCCAAGAGGTCTATGGTGTGGTGCACGGGATCAACGAATATGGAGCGGTGTTGCTAGAAACAGAGAATGGAATGGAGAGTTACATTGGTGGCGAAATATCGTTACGCAAGGCAGAGTAACCGCTTTACCAAACTATTTTCTTAGTAGTATCTCTTCCACGGTATGATTGAGGCCTTTACGCAAAACTAACTGAGCGCGCTCTTTGGTCGGTAAAATATTATGTTGCAGATTTTTACCGTTGATCGAGTGCCAAATGCTCTCAGCTTTTTCTCTCGCCTCTCGCTCAGACAGTTTTGTGTAGTGGCTAAAGTACGATCCCGTCTCCTTAAAGGCGCTGTGACGAAACTTCATAAAGCGTTCAACATACCACTTTTCAATAAGTTGACTGTCCGCATCGACATACAGTGAGAAATCTAAGAAATCAGATATAAACACTCGATGTGGATCGTGTGGATAATCCATGCCGCTTTGCAAGACGTTCAATCCTTCAATGATCAACACATCTGGCCTATCGACGACTTTCTCTTCAGTGGTGATGTCGTAAGTAAGATGTGAATAGATCGGCGCGCTTACATTTCTTTTTCCTGCTTTAACATCCGACACAAACTGTACCAGACGTTTCATATCATAAGATTCAGGAAACCCCTTTTTCCCCATAATTCCTCTCTCATTAAGAATTTTGTTGGGAAAAAGAAACCCATCTGTCGTGATCAGTTCAACTTTGGGATGATTCTCCCAGCGTGAAAGAAGCGCTTTTAACAAACGCGCCGTAGTACTTTTCCCAACGGCGACACTTCCTGCGATGCCAATGATAAAAGGAGGCGATATATCGGTATTACCGAGAAATTGATGCAAAACCGCATTTCGGCTTTGTCTGGCGGCCACGTATAAATTAAGTAAGCGAGCCAAAGGCAGATAAATCTCAGCCGTTTCTTTCATCGTTAGGTTTTCATTAATACCTTGTAGCTCTTTTAAGTCAGCCTCAGAGAGAGTCATTGGGACAGAGTTACGTAGCTCGGCCCATTGATTGCGATCAAAAGAGATATAAGGACCCATAAAATACCTAACGATGAATGACAGAAAAAAGAAGAGGATGAAACATACATTAAGGTGAAAAGAATGGAAATGCCTTAAACGATAGAATTGAGTGAGAAAACGCATTTTGCTTGAAAAAGCAACGAACAGGCGAGATTTATGGAAAATTGGTTTTTTTTTAATATTTAGGCTTGCAAGGCTGAGCATCATTCAATAGAATGCGCTCCACTTATGCCGACTTAGCTCAGTAGGTAGAGCAACTGACTTGTAATCAGTAGGTCACCAGTTCGATTCCGGTAGTCGGCACCATTCTTTTTCGAAAGAATGAAGAAAAAATTTGGAGGGGTTCCCGAGTGGCCAAAGGGAGCAGACTGTAAATCTGCCGGCTCCGCCTTCGATGGTTCGAATCCGTCCCCCTCCACCATATTCTTAAGGAAATAGCTCTCAGAGTTACGTGTGCGGGCATCGTATAATGGCTATTACCTCAGCCTTCCAAGCTGATGATGCGGGTTCGATTCCCGCTGCCCGCTCCAATTTTTGAGTGCTGATATAGCTCAGTCGGTAGAGCGCACCCTTGGTAAGGGTGAGGTCCCCAGTTCAACTCTGGGTATCAGCACCAGCTCTCCAAGCAATTATCTCCTTTTGATATATACTTCTTACCAATAATTTTGGTTGCGTGGTCATCAAAGCCACCTAAATCCGTACCTAGAGGGACAACTCATGTCTAAAGCAAAATTTGAACGTACGAAACCGCACGTAAACGTTGGTACTATCGGCCACGTTGACCACGGTAAAACAACTCTAACTGCTGCTATCTGTACTACAC
>NZ_NDIO01000190.1:0-8863 GCF_002241085.1 Vibrio sp. V03_P4A6T147 | reverse complement strand
TCCTTAATCTTTTAATTATCGGTCTTTAGGATCAAGCGCATCACGCAGACCATCACCGACATAGTTAAAGCAAAACAGGGTGACCACCATGAACGCGGCTGGGAAAGCAAGTTGCCAAATAGCGACTTCCATTGTTTGTGAACCTTCTTGTAGAAGTGCTCCCCAGCTTGTCATCGGCTCTTGAACACCAAGACCAAGGAAAGATAAAAATGACTCTGTCAAAATCATACTTGGGATCAACAGCGTCGAATAGACCGCTACAATACCCAACACGTTTGGCACAATATGACGTGTAATAATTTTCCAGTTGCTGACGCCACACACATGCGCCGCTTCAATAAACTCTTTGCTGCGTAGGCTCAAGGTTTGGCCACGCACAATTCGCGCCATATCAAGCCATGCAATTGCACCGATAGCGACGAAGATAAGCACGATATTGCGGCCAAAAAACGTGACCAACACAATAACAAGGAACATGAAAGGAACAGCGTATAGAATCTCCAAAATACGCATCATAATGCGGTCTACTTTACCGCCAATGAAGCCCGACGCCGCACCATAAAGTGTGCCGATCAGAACAGCAACCAACGCGCCCATTACGCCAACCATCAGCGAAATTCGCCCACCCACTAAGGTACGCACATACAAATCACGCCCAAGGCTATCGGTGCCGAACCAATGATCCGCATTGGGCCCAACGTGCATTGAATACCAGTCCGTATTGTCATAGGTATACGGGGCCATCATCGGTAGTACGATCACCGCAAGGGTCATCATCGTCAAAATACACAAACTGACCATTGCCGCTCTGTTACGCATAAAGCGAATTCGCGCATCTTGCCATAAGCTGCGGCCAGCTATTTCTAAGTTTTCAGAAAACTTCTCAACCGCGGCTAGGTTTTCTCTTTTCGTTAACATAACCATACGTCCCTGTTAGTAGCGAATTTTCGGGTCAATGACCGCAAGCAAAATATCAACAATGGCGTTGAAAAGAATAAATAGGAAACCAATTAAAATGGTTACACCCATCACCAATGAGTAATCGCGGTTAAATGCAGCGTTAACAAACAGCTTACCGATACCCGGTAGACCGAAAATCGTTTCAATCACCACAGACCCCGTAATAATACCGACAAACGCAGGCCCCATATACGACACAACAGGCAGTAAAGCTGGCTTCAAAGCATGGTTAACAACGATATAGGGATAACTCAACCCTTTCGCGCGTGCCGTGCGAATAAAGTTACTGTTGAGTGTTTCTATCATTGAGCCACGGGTGATACGGGCAAAGGTGGCAATATAGAGCATCGACATACCCAGCACTGGCAGTACTAAATATTGGAAACTTCCATCTAACCAACCACCAGCCGGGAATATTTTCCAATGCAAGGAGAAGAGATAAATTAAAGCTGGGGCGAGAACAAACGACGGCATCACCACGCCAATCATTGCCGTCGACATGATGGTGTAGTCAATCCAAGTGTTGTGTTTTAGTGCGGCAATCGTACCAATGGAAACACCCGCGATAACGGTAAAAATAAAAGCGATAAAGCCGACTTTTGCCGAGACAGGCAAGGCAACGGCGATCAATTCATTCACCGTATAATCTTGGTATTTGAATGATGGGCCAAAATCACCTTGCAAAATATTGGTCAAGTAGGTGAAGTATTGCTCAGACACGGGTTTGTCTAAGCCATATTTGGCTTCAATGTTGGCCATCACTTCCGGTGGTAAAGGACGTTCGCTTGAGAATGGGTTACCAGGAGCGAAACGCATGAGAAAGAAAGATACCGTGATCAACACCAACATGGTTGGTATCGCTTCTAATATCCTTTTTGCGATGAATTTAAGCATAAACTCACTCTTTCAGTCTGTGACAATGAAAATTAGAAAGACGCTGCATGTAAATTACTATCTGAAGATAGCTACATGCAGTGTCTAAGTCGTTATATTGTTATCAGCGTAAGGGGCTTACTTTGCTGTGATATAAAGATCTTTTGAGTAGATCTTATCTTCCGCATTATTCACCGGGAAGCCGCCTACATTAGGAGATACTAAACGAGATTTAACATACTGATAGATAGGGGCAATTGGCATATCTTTAGTTAATTGCTTTTCAGCATCCAGATATAGCTTAGTGCGCTCCTCTTCTGAGGTTGATTTCAACGCTTTGTCAATAATTGCATCGTATTCAGCGCTTTGGTAGTGCAAACCACCCGTGGTGTTATTGCTCACCATTAAGGTTAGGAATGAAGACGCTTCATTATAGTCACCACACCAACCAGCGCGTGCCACTTCAAAGTTACCTTGATCTTTAGAATCTAGATACGTTTTCCACTCTTGGTTCTCTAATACAACGTCAAGACCTAACGTTTTTTTCCACATAGAACCCAGTGCTACAGCGATTTTCTTGTGGTTTTCCGATGTATTGTAGAGGAGGCTGAATTTCAGTGGGTTGTCTTTATTAAAGCCCGCTTCAGCTAACAATTTTGCCGCTTCTGCATCGCGCTCTTTTTGCGTCATCTTGCCGTATGCTGGCATTTGAGGATTAAAGCCAGCCGTAATTTCAGGTGTTAAGAAATAAGCTGGTTTTTGGCCTTGACCTAAAATCGCATCACTCACAATGTTACGGTCGATAGCGTAAGAAATCGCTTTACGTACGCGAACGTCGTCAAATGGTGCTTTTTTGGTATTAAAAATGTAGTAGTAGGTACATAGGTTACCCTGAATCGATACTGATTCCGGGTGTTCTTTCTTCAGACGCTTGAAGTGCTCTGTTGGCAATTCATTGGTGAAATCGATTTCGCCTGATAAGAAACGGTTCATTTCTGATACTTGGTTTTCAATAGGCAGGAAGGTAACTTTGTTAATGACTGTTTTGCCATTGTCCCAGTATTGCTCGTTACGCTTTAGTACTAAACGCTCATTGACAACCCATTGATCAACAACGTAGGCACCGTTACCAACAAAATGCTCAGGCTTGGTCCATTGGTCACCAAACTTTTCTACGGTTGCTTTATGAACGGGTTTCACGGTTGTATGGCCCATCATCATGACGAAATAAGGCACAGCATCTTCAAGCTCAACAACGAGTGTATGGTCATCTTTAGCTTTAACGCCAAGTTCACTTTTGTCTTTCGTTCCTGCGATAATCTCTTTGGCATTTTTCATCTTGGTATATTCCATATACCAAGAGTAAGGAGAAGCCGTTACAGGGTCGACGGCGCGCTGGAAGCTGAAAACAAAATCACCAGCCGTGACAGGATCACCATTTGACCATTTTGCATTTTTGCGCAAATGGAAAATGAATGTTTTGTTGTCTGCCGTTTCCCAACTTTCTGCGACACCAGGAATGGTTTTACCATCCGAGTCTTGGTTCACAAGCCCTTCCAATAAGTCACGAATTACATGCGACTCAGGAACACCTTGGGATTTGTGAGGATCGAGTGTGGCGACTTCAGTACCGTTACCACGAACGAGCTCCTGAACTTTGGCCAATTTAGTGCCGGCTGGAACATCAGCCGCGAGAGAAAAAGTAGAAGTGGCAGCCACTGCCATACCCGCCCCTAGAAGAAGGGCTTGGGTGATTTTATTTTTATACATGCATAAACTCCAAGTTTTTATTTTTGCATCCATGACTTCCTTGAGAGCTCTCTAGCATCGCTAGAACTTTAGATTTATTTAGCGCAAAAACTAAGCAGAAAAATCTAAAAACTCCTAAGGATAGCGGCACACATTAGCAACCATTGAAGTAATTTGCCATAAAATCGTAGCAAAAAAATGCATAATTCCATGGTTTACCTAATGGAATAGATAAATAGCCCAACAATTAACTCAAACTCAGTGAATTAAAGTTACAAGCGCTATCTGGTCAGACCATAGTGCTAAATCATCTAGTGTTGAGTACATTTTCAGCACGTTTCACTGGAAAATCAGCCTTTTTTTAACATCTTAGTTACGTTAGATCTAACCTTAAAGGGATAATCCTGACATCTAAAAATAAAATCGTGAAGAGTGTCACTAAAATTGATTAACAATAAATTAACAACGTGTTGGTTGGTAATAATAAATAAACACTTTCACCGAAAAGTGTAATCTAATACTTACGCAAATCGACATTCAGTTTACGCGATGCTCAAACTGGCACTAAGATGATCGAGCTCAATGTAACGAATCAGCTCCATGGCCGAACGAATGCCCAATTTACTTTGAATTCTCGCTTTGTAAGTACTGACTGTCTTCTGATTAATATCCAGTTGATTAGCTATCTGCTTATTGGTCAAACCTTGAATCAACAAATTTGCCACACTCAACTCTCTGCTGGATAGTCTTTCATTGAGTCGAAAACTAGGTTGAAAATTAACTGTTCGCCCAACCTCCCCCATTATGCTCTGAATAGTGTCAGTCAATGCAGCTGATTTCACAATGTGGCGCGCATATGCAAGTTCTGCAGATATTGCTTCATGATATTCATTGAGAAAAATAAGTCTTCCCTTAAAATTCATCGATTCAATATGCTGATGCAACTGCAAACTAGCGTCTTTACTGCAGTAGCTATCCACAACCACTAAATTAAAAGGTAAATCACGCAATCTCTTTACAGCGCAAGCGAGATCACTGGCAACGACCACTTGCGTAACGCGTTTTTCTCTCATCAACATTTTTCTTAGGGCATTAGCGCTAGTCGAATTTTCTCCAACTAATAAGCAATACACACCATCTTCAATACTTTGATGGCTTAACTGCTTGCTGATATTTTTGCTATACAGTTCAGCGAGATCGCCAATCGGCATAGGCATCGCCGAATAATAACCTTGACAAGTATCCACGCCTAAATGACGTAAATATTGCCAAGTATCTTCGTCCTCCACACCTTCGACAACACAATGCAAGCCTAAGGATTGCGCTAGCAATAAGCACATGTTGGTGAGTTGCTGGTTTTTATAATTGGTGGAGAGATCGCGGACAAAGCTTTGATCTACTTTAAGTTCTGTAAAGGGTAATTTCGAGAGCTGACTTAGAGAGGCGTAGCCTGTGCCAAAATCATCAATGGATAAACCAACACCATGCATTCTTAAACGCGCAAGATTAGCCAGTGATGCTGTCGTACCGTTATAGACATGATCTTCCGTCAGCTCGAGCGTGAGTTTATCAGTGGGAAACGCGTATTTGTGACAGAGAGTAAGAATAGGGTCACAGATCAGCTGTTGTAAATTACTCTGGGAGATATTGATTGATAACTGGAGATCGGCTGACAAACTGCCTAAAGCCGATAATGCTTTATCCAAAACAATTAAAAACAGCTTATCCATCAAATTCAGCTCTTCAATAAGAGGCAGAAAATGCGCAGGGCTTAATACACCATGAACTGGGTGATCTAATCGGACAAGTGCCTCGACTCCAACCATGGCACCCGTTTTAAAATCAAACTGAGGTTGATAGTAATTGAATAACCAATCTTCACTGAATGCTGTTTCTATCTCTTTGTACCCTAATGAGATAGGCGTAATGCTTGCGGCCTGTTGTTCACACTTCACATGAAACGCATGAATCACGGTTTCAAGTTGCTCAATAGAATAGGGTTTTCGTAAAACATCGACAAAATTAAAGCTCGCTAAACAGCACATGTTATAAGTAAGGTCTAACACAGCATCATCAACAGCACTCAATATAATAATTCCGAGTGAAGGATGTTTATCCCCAAGCATCGACAAAAGCGTAACTCCGTCCATTTCCGGCATATGAATATCACAAAAAACCAGTGATATCTCTTTGCGCAAGCATAAAGCCAACGCTTGGTGTCCATTTGCTGCAATATCGACGTTATTCAACCCAAGTTGTCTGAGTTTCAGTTTCAAACTCGTGGCTTGAATTCGATCATCTTCGACAATCAAAATGTTCATTCGTCATCTACTCGTTGCTGTTTATCTAACCATTCTTGTGCTTGTGTAATCACGATTTTAATTTCCATTATCAGTCGTTGTTTTGCAGATACAACAGCTTGTGGTTCTAATTCGCGCTCCAAGCTAACCGCAAGACTCGCGAGATAATCCAGTTGAAGCGCCCCGGCAGAGCCTTTAACACGATGAGCTATCATTTTGTAATCAGAATCATGCTTTTCGAGTCTATCGACCTCGGCCGCTAAAGATTCTGCCACAACAGAAGCAATTTCACTTTTTTCACCCGGTAAAAAGCTCTCAAGCCAGCTTTTTGAGTCAGCATTTACTAAAGGATACATAGAAAGATAACCACTCAACATAGTATACAGCGACGCCAACGAATAGGGTTTATACAGCACGTGTTCCATACCTGACTGGTAAGCCTTCTCTGCGATCAACCGTGAGTCTTCCGCCGTACAACCGATAACCACCTTATATCTCTCTTGCGGAATATTATTTTTAACAAATCTTGCTAAAGCGAAACCATCCATTTTAGGCATATGGCAGTCCGTTAGTAGTAAATCGAACTGGCTGTCTTCGCTTTGTAAAAGGTGGCATGCCTCTTCTCCATCACCAACAATGGTTGCTTGCACACCAAGTTCATGCAGCTGTTTTTTTAATAACAAACGGTTAATAGCGTCATCATCAACCACCAAAACATGCCCACAAAGTTTCATTTTTTTCGGTTGAACCAGCACTTGTTCACTATCTTTTATCTTATCAATAAGCAGGTCAGGATAGAGATGTTTTTTGGTCATTATCGCGTCAAAATCGACCAAGGATACACCACCTTGACTTACCGAAACCTGCCAACACTTCAGCCACTCGATAATGCGTTCGTTAGTGCAACGGTAGTTACGTTGACTCAACGGTTCAGACAGCGGCTCACCACAAATGGGAAGCACTATCGTTACTTGAGTCCCCTCATTCAGCGTACTGGAAACCGTGATATGACCATCCATTAGATTGACTAAATTCGATACTATTGACATACCAAGCCCAGTACCACCATATTGGCGAGTAATGGTTTTATCCGCTTGCATAAATGGCTTAAATAACGAATCCAAGTGCGCTTCATTCATTCCGCACCCCGTATCTTTTACGGCAAAGACTATCTGTTCTTCCGTCAATTCAACGTGGATCGAAACCGTACCTGCCGTAGTGAATTTAACAGCATTGGCTAATACATTGGTAAGAACCTGATTTAAGCGTAACGCATCAAACTTTGCGTAAATAATAGCTGTCGGCACCCAATCAACAACGAACTCAACGCCTTTCAACTTAGCACTCGCTTCAAAGCTTCTAATGGTGGGACATAACTCTTCTAAAATATTATGCTGGCGTATATCTAATTGTAATTGCTGAGCTTCCATTTTTGAAAAATCTAAAATCTCATGGACATGGTGCTTAATTCTCTCGGCAGAACGAATTGCATTCGTCAATAACAAACGGCTCTCATCGTTTTTAATTCGAGTTGATAAAATCTCCATCAACCCTAGCATGGCCGCAATTGGCGTTCTAAGCTCATGACTCATTACAGCTAAAAAATGATTCCTCGCATCTACAGCTTCTAGTGCCTTATTGTTAGAATCACGTAATGCTAATTCTGAGAGCTTGAGTTCTGTGATATCACTGCAAACGGTCAAGTAATGAGTATCCCCACTCTTGGGATGCGCAATCGATTCATGATTAATGACATAATATTTCTCATCAATCTGATAGTGTTTATTCGACAGATCGACAGATCCGATGCCAGTACATATGAGGCAATTCACATCATCACTAATTAGAGAAGCCTTGCTACATTGCTTATATGAACGGTTAGATAACACTACTTTCCCATTCACATCTGAAATGAAGATCATGCTGGGTATTTTATCGAGCAAATCTGTCAGCCATTGCACTTGAACTTCTGAAAGTTTTGAACTGATTTGACTGTATTTTAAGGAACTTTTCAACTTATAAAATATAATTATTCCAAATAATAATAAAAACAAAAAAATACACATTGCAATCAAAGAATAGATTATAACTTGCTGCTTATCATAACCATAATTCACATTCACTTTCTTATGGAGTGATTTTAGTGCATTAATCTCAGACTCAGTTACCATAGTTAAAGATCGGCTGAGCATTTCAGACAATATCGACTCGTCCTTTCGAAAGACCATACCGATATTAATAGAGTAACCTTCATTATCTATTGCGGGAAGTATCAAGAATTTATCACCAAGATATGCCATTTGCTGATTTATAATATCTTGATTCATTAAGGCATGAGTTATCTTACCTGATTTTAAATCTAGAATAACCTTTTTAAGATCTCTATAAACTTTAACTTTTTTATTATCTTCATAGATTTTTAAGTGGCTATATAAGTAACCAGTACGATCTAATATCGCTAATTTTTTCTGTTGAAAAGGCTTTTTAGTGACCACATAACCAAATTGCAAATTAGTGTAAGGTGGGGTCGCTATAAAATCACGATTATCGATGTCATCGACATTTAATGAAGGCAATAAATCGACTTCATTATCGATAAGCATTTGTCTAATATCTCTACCATTGGCCGGCACATACTGAAATTTAAGAAAGCTTTTTGACTCAATGAGCTTGAGTAAATCATGGACATATCCCTTCACCTGATTATCACCCTCATCACAATAAGAGAGTGGATATATATCTTCTTCTATGGTGTATCTGACAATTTGATTGCTATTTTCTTGACTTAATAATTTTAGGCTGTCTTTATTATTCAAAAAATAAATATTAGTCGAGTCTATCTTATTATCTGTATTTCCTGTTGCTTCAGCAAGAATGAGTTTATCAAAAATGTTTTTTAATTCATTATTTCCCATCGGCAAAATGATTCTATTTATTTCGACACCTAATCGACCATCTGCAATAATCTCACCGTCATATCC
>NZ_NDIO01000308.1:0-6234 GCF_002241085.1 Vibrio sp. V03_P4A6T147 | reverse complement strand
CGTGGCGGGCTACTTTGCTGATTGGCAATATGAAAATGAGCAAAACCCCTACACAGTTAAAGATATTCCAGCAGAGAACTTGACTCATGTTATTTACGCCTTTTTGAGTATGTGTGGCCCCCATTCTGGAGCCAGTGAAACCGTACAAAAGCAAATCGCTAAGCAATGTGAAGGAAAAGCACCATTTAGTGCGATTGTTGTTGATACTAAATCCGCACTAGAAAAAGAGTTTGGCGCAGTCAATGTACCAGTTCCTTACAAAGGTCACTTCGCTCAACTTACACAAATGAAGAAAGACTATCCGACGCTTAAGATTCTGCCTTCATTTGGCGGCTGGACAATGTCTGAACCGTTCCACGCAATGATAAAAGATCCTGCTACGATCAAGCATTTTTCCAAAACAGCGGTTGAACTTATAGAACAGTACGCCTTCTTTGACGGCATCGATATCGATTGGGAATATCCGGGTGGTGGCGGTTTAACTACTTCGCCTTGGAATCCGGATACGAAATTAACCGACGAACAAAAAGAAGCAGAAAAACAGGCCTATACCGAGCTGATGAAAACATTACGTGCTGATTTGGATGCGTTGAGTAAAAAGACGGCTCGCCACTATGAACTTTCTACTGCTGTTGGGGTTGGAGCGAAAGCGGCTCAGATAGATTGGCCCGCCGTATCCCCTTATTTAACCAATATGTTTGCGATGACTTATGATTTTCTGGGTGGTTGGGGAACGCAAACGGGCCATTTAACCAATTTACATGCGACGGATCGCAGTTGGTGGGGAATGGGAGCCGATGTGTTTATCAATCAAATGATCGAATTGGGTATACCAAGCGAGAAATTGGTTATTGGCGCGGCGTTTTATGGACGTGGTTGGCAAGGCACTCAAGATTATGAGGGTGGTTTGCCTACGGCTGATCTTGTGTCTGAGCAGGGAGCGCCGTTTGGGACCGGTGAAAATGGCTATTTCATGTTCTGGGATTTGATGAAAAATTATCGCGCGGCACAAGGGTATCAATATGATTACGATCAAGAATCGCAAGCACCATATTTATGGAATGCAGAAAAGAAAGTATTTATCTCGTATGAAGATGAACGTTCAGTGCGCGCCAAAGCCAAATGGGCAAAATCAGCGAAGCTAGGGGGAATTTTTACATGGGAACTTTCAGGTGATCCTTCAAATGAATTGATCAAAGCAATGGCTGATGAGTTGAAATAGCACGCTTTGTAAAACATGATCAAATCCCCACAATGGTGGGGATTTGATTCAGAGACTAAAGCTCAATAGGCAGCTCAGTGCGTTGCCCCCATTCTGTCCACGAACCATCATAAACGCACAGTTTTTCGTAGCCGCAAATTTGCGCAGCCAGCAGCACAATGCAGGCGGTTACGCCTGAGCCACAACTGAAAATGTATTGCTCTTTTCCAGCAGTCAGCGTTGCTTGCATAATAGGTTGTAGATCTTGCGGTGATTTAAGCTTATGCCCATTCATCAACTCTGTAAAAGGTAAGCAAATAGAGTGAGGAATATGGCCGCTGCGCACGCCTTCTCTTGGTTCTTTTATTTGACCCAAAAAACGAGCTTGTGAACGGGCATCAACAGCTAAGCTCTCTGGGTTCTCTATTTGTGCAAGCACATAGTCTGCGTTCACAAAATAGCGAGGATCGAGCGTGCCATGGAAGTTTCCGTGTTTAAAGGCATGTGTGTACTCTTTTACAACGGGTAAACCTTGGCGTTTCCATTCGGTTAATCCACCATCAAGAACGTATACCGACGCATGTCCCATCGCTTTGAGCATCCACCATGCCCTCGGTGATGCAAACGTCCCGCTATTGTCATAGACAACGACGATCGAATCGTGGTTTAAACCGATCGATTGTGCTAATTGGTTAAAGCGATCTTCACTAGGCATCATATGAGGTAGTGGCGATTGTAGGTCACAAAATTCACCATCATAATCAAAGCGCCGAGCGCCGGGAATGTTATGCAGAGTATCTTTCTCAGTTTCACTGGGAATTTGGAATTCAATACTGCAATCAAGAATAACGGTGCGCGGGTCGCCTAACTTTTGTGCTAGCCATTGGGGGGAGACGAGTGGTGACATGAGTTTAACTCTCCTATTGTGTGGGCTGATGCGGTGGACGAATGAGAAAGATATTATTGAGTCTTTCTCGTTCATTTACTAGCAAGTCTGGCAGTGAGCGAATTTGATTAAGTTCATTTCTCTCCACGTCATTGAAAGAGCGTCCAATATCAAAATTTTGCCTTGTTTTACCTGCCCATATTGGGCGATCACTTTGATCGCTTCCATCGCTTGTACCGCGCCAATAATCCCGACGACAGGGGCCATTACGCCCGCTTCGACGCAAGTGAGTACGTTACTACCAAAAAGAGCGCTTAAACATTGGTAACAGGGCTCGTCTGGGTGTTGATACATAAACACGCTGACTTGCCCTTCCATACGAATCGCAGCACCAGATACCAGTGGTGTTTTAGTTTGAAAGCAGAGTTTATTCAATTGGTTACGAGTATCAAGGTTATCTGATGCATCCAGCACCAAAGAATGCTGTTCAATTAATGCTTTCAATTGTGCATCTTCAAGGCGTTGATCAACGGTATTTACCGTTAAATACGGGTTAAGCATACGCAGTGACTCTGCCGCTGAGTCTACTTTTTTACGTCCAATATCGGCATCACTATGCAGCACTTGGCGCTGTAAATTAGAGAGCTCAACCACATCATCATCGATGAGCGTGAGTGAACCAACACCTGCCGTGGCAAGGTATTGGCTTGCAGCGCAGCCCAATCCTCCTGCGCCAAGAATTAAAATAGAGCTTTGTTTAAGTGCTTCTTGTCCTTCAAAATCAAACTGTTTGAGAATGATTTGTCGGTTGTAACGCAGTAGCTCTTGATCAGATAGGATCTCCATAGTGATCCTTAATACAAGCTGGGATTAAAAAGTTGGATATTGACGGTTTCGCCCACCTCCACTCGGCCACGATCTTGCTCTAACACCACAAAACAGTTGGCGAGGCTCATCGAACGAAATGCCCCCGAACTTTGGTTTCCGGTAGTTTCAACAACAAACTGGCCATTTTCAATTGTGTAAATACCGCGTTGGTAGTCAGTACGGCCCGGTGATTTTTTAAAGGCATTTTTAGTGATGGCTGGAATGGACTCCGGTGCTTTCCAGTGAGTGTGTCCAGCCAATTTAGCCAGCATAGGTTGCACCAAGACGTATAGGGTTAATACGGCTGAAACGGGGTTGCCAGGTAAGCCACAGAACCAAGCATGATCTAATGTTCCAAATGCAAACGGTTTGCCCGGTTTTATTGCCAGTTTCCAAAAACCGATTTCTCCGAGTTCTTGCAAAATATCTTTGGTATAGTCAGCTTCGCCTACACTTACGCCGCCAGAAGTAATAACCACATCGGCCAAATGTTGAGCTTTATCAAAGGTAGCTTTTAAAGTGGCAGGGCAATCAGCAATGATCCCAAGATCAATCGCTTCACAACCAAAATTCTCAATTAATGGTTTAATGCCATAACGATTGCTGTCATAGATTTGTCCCTCAGCAAGAGGTTCACCGAGTGGTTTTAGCTCATCTCCAGTTGAGAAAAAGGCCACTTTGGGTTTACGAAAAACGGTCACATGGCTGATGCCGAGTGTGGCAATCATTGGGATATCACGCGAAGTCAAGCGAGCCCCTTTATGTAGCACTACATCGCCTTGTTTGATGTCATCACCAATGGGGCGAATATTTTGCTGAGGCTTCGCATTCGGCTGTAGAAAGCAGATACCATTTTCGTTTTCGGTCGTTTGCTCTTGCATGATCACCGCGTCGCAACCAGCTGGAATTTTCGCGCCAGTCATAATTCGCACGCAACTGTTGGCTGGCCACGGCCCTTCAAATGGAAGACCGGCAAAAGATTTGCCAGCCAGCGGCAGGGTGGTTGACTGTTGCAGATCAGCTAATCGAATAGCGTATCCATCCATCGCTGAGTTATCGAAAGGCGGCACAAAAATGGGTGAGAGTAACTCTTCAGCCAACACATAGCCTAACGCGTCGGCTAGCGGTAGTTTCAGCGTCGTTTGGATGGGTTTGATATTCGCTAGCATTGTCTCTAACGCTTGTTCGATAGGCATTAAGCCCGGTGAATCACAACAGCCCATGATCGGTTCCTATAGCTTTTTTCTTTGCGAGGACTTTATCATACATTGCTTACAGGCAATAATGACCATCCTTAAAATATGGATGTAATTATTCAAAATTCCGAGTATCCTTGTCTGCCATCCGAAAGGGGTAAAAAGTAAGAGGAATCGGAATGCTAGGTCTTAGCGAATCAGCAAAGTTGGTCAAAGATGCGCTAGAGAGCCGAGGTTTGGAAACGCCTATGCGTCCAAATGAGGTTACTCGTGAAGAAAAGAAAGAAAAAATCGAACACCATATGCGTGAGATCCTCACATTACTCGGTCTTGACTTGACCGACGACAGTTTAGAAGAGACACCCCATCGAATTGCGAAAATGTATGTGGATGAGGTGTTTTCTGGCCTTGATTATCAAAACTTCCCCAAAATTACTGTGATCGAAAACAAGATGAACGTCAGTGAAATGGTGCGTGTAAAAGAAATTACCGTGACCAGCACCTGTGAGCATCATCTAGTGACTATCGATGGTAAAGCCGCGGTGGCGTATATCCCAAGAGGCAAGATAATTGGTCTTTCTAAGATTAACCGTATTGTACGTTTTTTTGCTCAGCGCCCCCAAGTTCAAGAGCGAATGACACAGCAGATTCTGGTGGCTTTGCAAACCTTACTCGGTTCAGACGATGTCGCGGTCACCATTGATGCCACTCATTACTGTGTTAAGTCACGTGGTGTTATGGATGCGACCAGTGAAACGACCACCACAGCATTAGGCGGTATTTTTAAATCTAACCCTGCCACCCGCGCCGAATTTTTCCATGGTTTACATTAATCGAATCTCAGTTGAGTCCATCGATTAACGTTGATCAACTAAAAAAGCCCTCGCAAGTGAAGCCGAGGGCTTTTTCGTTTTACCACGCACGCTTTATTGAAACAGAGCCAAATTTTATTTAAACAGAGCCAAGTACTCGCCATAGCCTTCAGCTTGCATCGCCTCTTTTGGTACAAATCGCATCGCGGCAGAGTTCATGCAGTAGCGTAAGCCGGTTGGTGCTGGTCCATCCTCAAAGACATGACCTAGGTGAGAATCTGCAAAACGGCTGCGCACTTCGGTTCTGGTATAAAAAAGCCGAGAATCGCTTTTGGTCGCAATATACGCTTCATTAATTGGCCGAGTAAAACTGGGCCAGCCCGTACCAGAACGGTATTTGTCGGTAGAAGAGAATAATGGCTCTCCGCTGACTACATCGACATAAATACCATCGGCTTTGTTATCCCAATACTCATTCTTAAATGCACGTTCAGTACCTTCTTCTTGCGTCACGTAATATTGCAAATCAGTCAATTTGGCGCGTATCTTTTCATTAGAAGGTTTGGTGTATACCTTAACGTTGTTTTGCATTTTTTGCGCTTCGATCAATTGACGTAAGGTTTTTGGATGCTCATTACGATCTTTACCGAAGATGGTATCAAGATATTGGTCACGTCCGGAAGCATGACGATAGTAGGTGTAACGTACTTTGCTCTTTTTATAAAAGTCTTGGTGGTACTCTTCAGCAGGCCAAAATTGGCTATATTGAATCAGCTCTGTTTTGAGCGGCTTTTTGAAGATCCCTAGCGCATCAATTTCTTGCATAAAGCGCTGCGCGGTCTGCTTCTGTTCACTGTTATGATAAAAAATGGCAGGCCGATACTGTGGGCCTCTATCAACAAACGAGCCTTGATCATCCGTCGGATCAATGTGGCGGAAAAAATGATCCAATACATTCTCGTAGCTGACAACTTGCGGATCAAAGGTCACTTGAATCACTTCAATGTGGCCCGATTTTCCTGATGAGACTTGTTTATAGGTAGGGTTTTCAAGGCTGCCACCCGCATAACCAGAGACAACGCTAATGACACCGTTGAGTTTTTCAAGATCAGATTCTGTACACCAAAAACAGCCCCCAGCTAATGTCGCGATTTGCTGATTACCAATGCTGGGCATGGTTTTAGGCTGAGTTTCTGCTTGGCTAAATAGCGAAAACAGAATAGGCACAATAAGCGCTATTGAGAATATAAAGGGAGTAAAACGTTTCATAAC
>NZ_NDIO01000183.1:0-6275 GCF_002241085.1 Vibrio sp. V03_P4A6T147 | reverse complement strand
CGGCTATGGGTATTTTCCTGAGCAAGATAATTAAAAATGTAGGGAGTAATGAATGAGTTTGGCACAACATGATACGATCCACCCTCAGTTGATCTTAGGTGATGCCCTTCCAGCGGCAATTGAATCAAGTGGAAATGCCCAGCATTTGTATGTATCGCTGTCCGACATTATTTTAGATTCGTTGTTTTATCATCCTTCGATTGAGCAACATTTTGCGAATCTAACTGAACTTGAGCAAGGCTCTTTGCAATCCATTCTTGATGACAAAGCGGTGGCGGAGCACTTTACGTCAACCATTGTTGATAGAGTCGTGGCAGCGGTTCAAAAAAATCACACTACGATTCGTGTCTGTTTGAGTGATGCAGATAGTTACACTTATAAAGCGTTGATCGGTGGAAGTGTTGAAACGGATGAAATTAACCCAGCGATGGGAGTGCGTGGCGTATCGCGTTTTTCTTCCAACCAGTATGCAAAAGCGTTTAGTTATGAATGCGCTGTGATCAAGGCATTGCGCAAGCAAGGATTGAACATCGAAATTGTGGTGCCATTTGTTCGAACATTAAGTGATGCGGCTACGATCATTGACCGACTGGCAGAGCAGTCTTTGCCTCGGAGTTTAGATGGTTTGAAAGTGCTTTATTCTTGCGATGTTCCATCAGCGGCATTGTTGGCAGAGCGTTTGATGCACTATTTTGATGGTGTGGTCATCAACATCGATAACTTAACACAATACACCTTAGGTATTGATAAAGAGAATCCCGAACTTTCCCATTTGTTTAATCCAGAGAGTGAGGCGGTCATCACGCTGCTCGATTTAGCATCAAAAGCGGCACGTCATGCGAATAAGCCGATTTTGGTCGTCACCCAAGCACTCGCAAGTTATCCAAAGCTGCAGGAGCACTTAGCTGAAAGTGTTCAGGCTGATGTTGTGGTAAAAATGTAATGATCTGATTTGGGCGCAGAATAGCTGCGCTCAACTCTAACTTTTTGTAACAACTTATTGACATTTCACAGCGTATACCTTGAACTGGTCCGACAACCATATTGAAAAGGTCAAGCCTCATGCTCTCCCCATTAACAAAAGCGAATCTTTACTTAAATCTGTTTGGTTTTTTAAAA
The DNA here is from genome assembly GCF_002241085.1 of Vibrio sp. V03_P4A6T147. NCBI lineage: Bacteria > Pseudomonadati > Pseudomonadota > Gammaproteobacteria > Vibrionales > Vibrionaceae > Vibrio > Vibrio sp. V03_P4A6T147. The sequence continues at coordinate 5,156 of NZ_NDIO01000183.1, read as the reverse complement.
GTGCCATTGATTTGGTCCTGCAGGCCAAAGATTTTAGTGCTAAACGAACGCTCTGTAGAAATTCGAATTCCACTTAAACGTCGCAATAAAAATCATTTAAATAGTATGTATTTTGGTGTGTTAGCCGTTGGTGCAGACGTAGCGGGCGGTTTTATGGCAATGCATAAAGCACAACAGCGTGGCTCCAAAGTATCGTTGGCGTTTAAAGCGGTTAGTGCGGAGTTTTTAAAAAGGCCGGAGGCGGATGTTCATTTTCATTGCCATGATGGCCAGCTAATAGACAGTATGCTTGATGAAACTATCGCGACCGGAGAGCGAGTCAATCAGACAGTAAAGATCATTGCAACCTGTCCTTCATTGCATGGTGACGAGCCTATGGCGGAGTTTCATCTTACTTTATCGTTAAAGCGTATTGGTAAATAAGGCTGAATTAGAGACTACTCGCTTAATTCTATCGGTTCAATGTCGACAATCTTATTTCTATTTAAAACAATTTTCCAACGGTAGTAGCGGGGCTCTTCTTTATGGTTATCTTCTTTGATAATCAAGTTGAGCAAGTGCCGTTTTTCTACGGTTTCTCGACTCACTTGACCACCACTTAACTGATAAATGCGATTAGAGCCTTTGTCCATCAAACGGGTAATAGGGCGTAGATCAATGTGTAAAGTTTCGCGTGTTTCCTCATAGCCACTCATGAAGCGTGAAGTTGACATGGCCGTTTCTGAGCGATAGTGAAGTACCTGTTCCTCCCTTTGAACAATGCGTTTCTTTCGAATTGTTTTGATTCGGTCTGGTAATTTACTCAGGTTGGTATAATCAAGCCATTCAATTTTGTAACCCACAGATTTTCCGGTCGTTGGGTCTATGTAACGACGCTTCCATTTAGGTTTTCCTTTACGGATCCAGCGCCACAGCATATCGCGTAAGTCATCTTTAAAGATCTCGCGTAATGCATAAACAAACGACATAGCGATGATAAAAGAGGCGGTGATTTCCCCCCAATAGTCGCGAGCTGTAATGGCGATGACGGTGACAAACAGCATTACAAGCCCAGTCGCGATGCCTTTTACGGCACGCTTCATGTTATTACCTAAAGAGGTGACGTGTTCATTAAGCACAATGGGATGCTCGATTAAACGGCGTAGTAGGCGCATCTTGTTACTCAGCCGAGTGATGTCTTCCCCTGCCTTTGCCGAGTTGTAATTGTTAAGTTTACGATGTGCCTGTTCTTTTTCAACCAGTGTAATTAGACGCTCTTTGATGGTTTTATATTCACCATCGCGGTTCATGTGTGCGACTAGGGAAAGAAACTTTTGCTCAGTATACCAAGATAAATAGTTATCAATATTGGCGTAATAGCGTTTTAAGCTCTCTTCATAAGGAATGCTGCGGCGCAATTTTTTCAAAATATCTAAAGAGAGTTCAATGACACTATCAACTTCATCTGATGTGACGGTGTCACTCGTCGTATTGAGTTGTACTACAGCTTTATCTAGAGCGATAACATACTGATAAGCAAATAAACTCAAACTGACTCGATACTGAGTAGAAGAGAGATGGCCTCGTTGTGCAAGTCGGCTGTGCACTAAGGGCAGTAACGTTTTATCACTGTAATACGCACGCTCTTGGTGGATGAAGCTATAGTAAAAGTCAGATTCAGGAAGTATTTCGGGTGTTAGACCTAAATCACCGGGAATGAATAGGTAAATGTCTAGATCAAGTTCTTTGCTCTGAGACATGGCATGTGAAATTTTAAGCGTGATGGTATCTTGCTTATCGACATTAACCAAAGAAAGCTCCTGAAAAAATGCTTATTTTTCCCTTGAATGCAGGAAAGGATAACAGAGATCACGTATAATCTCTGCAAAATTGAGGTGAGACATAGTAAATGATTAACGTTGGTCAAATAAACAGTTTAGAAGTCGTAAAGATTGCTGATTTCGGCGTATTTTTGGATGCTGAAGATTTTGGAACCACTTTACTGCCTAAACGATTTACCCCAGATGGGGTTGAATTGGGGCAGAAAATAGACGTATTTTTGTATTTCGATTCAGACAATCAACTTGCCGCGACGACTGAAAAACCGATTGCAAAAGTAGGCGAGTGGGGATTGATGAAAGTTCAGGGTGTGAATAGCACTGGTGTTTTTGTTGATTGGGGCCTGAAGGGTAAAGATTTATTGGTGCCTTACAGCGAACAGCGTGCTCGTTTTAAAGAAGGACAAATGATTTTAGTGTATGTCTACACTGATAAGGCTTCCGGCCGCATCGTAGGCACAACTAAATTCAACAAGTGGCTGGACAAAACCCCTGCAAACTATACGCAGAATCAGCAAGTTGATCTATTAATTGCAGAACACTCAGAACTCGGATACAAGGCCATCATCAATGGTGAGCACTGGGGGATGATTTTCCCATCAGATGTGTTTGGTAAGTTGTTTATTGGTAAGACCTTAAAAGGCTACATCAAAAATATCCGTGAAGATGGAAAAATTGACCTAGCTCTGCAAAAAATTGGCGTAGCAAAAATGGATGAGCTAAGCACTAAGATCATAGAGTTACTTGAGAAAAAGGGTGGTTTTCTTCCATTAAGTGATAAATCGACACCAGAAGCTATTTTTTCGATGTTCCGTACCAGTAAGGGAACCTTTAAGAAGAGTATTGGTGGTTTGTACAAGCAGGGAAAAATTACCATTGGGGAAGATGGAATTCATCTTGTATAGCTGAGGCGTCCACCTCCTGTTGCAATCTATTTTCCTTGACGATAAAAAAAGGCCCAAAACTTTTCCGTTTTTGGGCCTAGGGGAATGGCTCATTTGAGCCTACGCTAATCATTAAAATAGTCGTACTTATGCTTCCCTGTAAGTATAGTTGTCATCGCTAGAAGTGCGCGTGTTTTCTAGATTTTTGTCCTATTTTGGGGCACGTTAAAACAAATTTTTATCTTTAACGAGTTCTCTTGGTAAACCATTTTTTATGCGGTTTCCTACCCATTTCCCTAGGCCAATCACATCGTTACCGAGTTTAACCAGCACTTCGCCAGTGCCAGTTTGTAGTGCTGGTCTGACATCTCTGCCCATGTACCAATCTCGCGCTTCTTCAATCGATAGTGTGATGCAGTTTGATTCGTTACCAGTCGCTAATGATGTAGCGACTTGATGTTGCCAGCGATAACCTTTTTTATGTGTTTCAGCGATTTTTATCCCCATGCGAGAGAAGCGGAATTTGCCGAGCATAGGTTCCAGTGCGTTTGGAAATAACCATACATCATTATCACGTAGCCAGACACTGGTATCATCGGGGATCGCAACTTCAAACGTTTTCATGAGTTGATCCGTGATCTCTTGTGTGAGTTTAAGGTTGGCTTTCGCAAAAGGAAATTGACCTAAGCGTTTGTGGACTTCAGGGTGGGGTACAGAGCTAAGTTTACGGATTTTCGCAACAAAAAAACCTTCACAATCATAAGTTTGAGGGAATATATGCAAAAACCCTTCGTCTGTAATCGCTGCTTTTGCATCTTCAAACAATGAGCTAAGGGAAACAAATTCAACTGATTGTGGATATTTTTCTTTTAGATGCAAGCACACTTGTTGGTTCTCTTCTGTGCTCAATGTACAGGTTGAGTAGACCATCACACCGCCGGGCTTTAAAGCTTGAAACGCACTTTCAATCAAATCTTTTTGTGTTGTGGAAATCGACAATACAGATTCTTTGCTCCAGTTTTTCATCGCATCAGGATCTTTACGGATGGTACCTTCTCCTGAGCATGGCGCATCTATTAACACCGCATCAAATTGTTCCGGTAACCAACCGCCAAAGACTCGACCATCAAAATTGCTCAGTGCACTGTTACGTACACCGCAGCGTTCGATATTAGCATGCAGCACTTTAACACGGCTGGCTGAAAATTCGTTGGCGACTAATACGCCTTCATTTTCCATACACGCCGCAATTTGCGTTGTTTTTGAACCCGGAGCCGCCGCCATGTCGAGTACTGAATTGAACGATTCATCGCCAGTGAAAAGAGCGGACACCGGCATCATAGAACTGGCTTCTTGAATGTAAAAAAGCCCTGCCATATGTTCGGCTGTGTTACCCAAAGGTACGACAGACTCATCGGCTTCAATCCAAAAACCCGTGTTACACCAAGGCACTAGTGATAAAGCCCATCCTTTTTCTACGGCGCGTTGACAAAAGCTATCAACAGAGATTTTTAGCGTGTTGACTCGGATACTTTTACGCAAAGGACGCTGGCAAGCTGCAATAAAATCACTCATCGTTAGATGTGTGGGCAGTATCGCTTCAATTGTCGCAAGAAAAGGTTCAGGTAGGGTTATATTGGCGTGCAAAGCAGTATCTCGTCTGGGAGTTGAGGCCGGATTATATAAGAATCGTGATGAGATCAAAATAATAAAAAATGCAGCCGATCAGCTGCATTTTATAAGAATCAAGGTTAACCCTTTAAGGTTTTGGTATGGCTGTTCGCCATTGGCGCCATTCTGGTTTGGCTTCAGGATATAAGTAAAATGCTTGGCCTTGTTTAGCGATAGGCTGTAGCTGTTTTTGCTCTGGAGTGGCAAATGTAATTCCGCCTTTCATGATGCTATCTAACGTGCCTGCTTTTATATTTGCACCAGATAAACCGATGGATACATCGACGCCAGAAGTGTTCCAAAATACGCTATTGCTGCGAACCAGATAAGCGAACTCTTTTTGGATTTCAATGGTAAACATGACGCGGTCTGCAAAGTCTCCTAGAGCAACATGGGTTACTTTGCCCACTTCCATTTCACGGTAGAGAACCGGGCTATCTTCAGTCACTGATCCTCGTGTTTCACTTTGTAAGGTGAATTCAATACCGAGTGCTTGTTGTGGCTGTTTTTCTAGTTCAAATTGATACTGCACATCGCCAAACCCAGGTTGGACCTCAATGCTGGAACTGAGTAAGTTTTGCAGATTTTCAACACCATTGAAGCCAATCTTAGTTTTCGCTACCCAAAAGTGAGAGCCATTTCTGGCAATGCCTAATGCGTAGCTAGGCTCAATTCTCGCTTGGAGTGTAACTTGGTTTGTCTTGAAATCGGGTGTTACAGAAACAACCTCTCCCACAGTGATATTGTTATATTTGATGGATGTTCCTAGCGTAATGCCAAAGGA
>NZ_NDIO01000041.1:0-6279 GCF_002241085.1 Vibrio sp. V03_P4A6T147 | reverse complement strand
GTCGTATTTCAGTGATTGATATATGCAACTAAACAGGTAAAAAATCCAGATCACTCGCGCACTGCTCTTTATCTCATTCCCACCAACCCACAAGCTTCTTATGCTCTGCCCATCCTTATGCGTTCAAACGGAGCAAATCAAATAATGAACACAAATAAGAAAGCGAAACAAAGTGGTTTTACCTTAATTGAATTGATGATTGTGGTGGCGATTATTGGCGTGTTGTCGGCAGTAGCTATTCCTGCTTATAAAAACTACGTTCAAAAGACAGAGGTTGCCTCAGCAACAGCAACCTTAAGAGGCTTGTTAACGAACATTGATATGTACCAACAAGAAAATGGCGGAACATACCCAAATAACACTAACCTTATTGGTGGAGATGGTAGCATGAATGGCTTGGGCACAATCACATTAGCTCCTGTAGGAACATCTGGCGGTACTGCAACATTTTTGTTCACTCAAGGATCGCTTCAAAGCTCAACAGCTAGTGTCCAATTTGCAAAAAACAACACTACTGGATGGAAGTGTGCAACAAAAAATATTCCAACAGATTCAAGACCAAATAGTTGTATCAATACTTACTAAATGCTAACCAACCTCCCTGCGATTCTGCGTCAGGCTCAGATATTGAGCCCGACGCAAGAACACGCAGTTATTGAACATATCAAAGCGTCTGGTGCGAGTGTGCCAGAAGCTTTGCTCGCTTTGGATTTTTTCCATCCTCATGAACTGACTGAGCAGTTAAGTACCCTTTTTGGCCTACCGGACACCGACTTAATCCGCTACGACTACCCGCAACTCTGCCAACAGCTTGGTTTGCGTGATCTCATCACCCGTTACCAAGCACTGCCGATTGCCCATAATGGCCAAACCCTGACCATCGCGGTTTCCGACCCGACCCATTTACAAGTGGAAGATGATTTTCGCTTCGCGACAGGCTTACAAGTTGAACTGGTTTTAGCCGACTACAAAGCGCTGCAAGCAGCCATCCGGCGCTTGTATGGCCGAACAATTCAAGGATCCTCTTCTTCAGGGAAAGAGATCAGCCAAGATGAACTGGCGAACTTAGTTAAGCTGTCTGATGATGAAATTCAATCGATTGAAGACCTCAGCCAAGATGACGCCCCAGTCAGCCGCTTTATTAACCAAATCCTGCTTGATGCAGTGCGAAAAGGCGCATCCGATATCCATTTCGAACCGTACGAAGCGCTTTACCGAGTACGATTGCGCTGTGATGGTATTTTGGTGGAAACGCAGCGTCCCTCAAGCAACTTAAGTCGCCGACTTGCCGCGCGGCTTAAAATTTTATCCAAACTCGATATTGCCGAGCGGCGCTTACCACAAGATGGACGAATTAAACTGCGGTTGAATCAAGACACCGCCATCGATATGCGCGTTTCCAGCCTCCCCACTTTATGGGGCGAAAAAATCGTACTGCGCCTACTTGATAGCAGCGCCGCTAACTTAGATATCGACAAATTGGGTTATAACGACCAGCAAAAACAACTCTACTTAGCTGCGCTGAAAAAACCACAAGGGATGATTTTAATGACGGGCCCGACGGGCAGCGGAAAAACCGTCTCACTCTATACGGGGCTACGCATTTTAAATACTGCTGAAGTGAACATTTCCACCGCTGAAGATCCGGTAGAAATTAACTTATCCGGCATCAACCAAGTTCAAGTGCAGCCAAAAATTGGCTTTGGCTTTGCGCAAGCATTACGCTCTTTCTTACGGCAAGATCCCGACATTGTGATGGTTGGCGAAATCCGCGATTTAGAAACTGCCGAAATCGCCGTGAAAGCGGCACAAACCGGGCATTTAGTTCTTTCTACCTTGCATACTAACTCCGCCGCCGAAACGGTAATTCGCTTGAGTAATATGGGAATTGAAGCGTTTAACTTAGCCTCTTCACTCAGTTTAATTATTGCCCAGCGTTTAGCTCGTCGCCTTTGTCGGCACTGCAAAATTGCCGTCGTGCCCTCAATGCAGTTGCAGCAACATTTTCAGCTGCTAGCGACAGAAACCATTTATGAAGCAAACCCGCATGGTTGCAACGAATGCACAGGGGGCTATTCAGGTCGAGTCGGCATTTATGAAGTGATGGCGTTTAACCCACAGCTGGCTGAAGCGATTATGCAAAAAGCAAGCATTCATCAAATAGAGCAGATCGCGAAAGCCAACGGAATGCAGACACTACAAGAATCAGGCATTGAAAAGCTCAAAAACGGCGTAACCAGCTTCAAAGAGCTGCAACGCGTGCTCTATTTCTAACGCTTTGACCCCTCTTAGCTAGCCATTGGGTGACTCTATTGTATGAACACAAAAATCAAATCAGAACTCAAAAATTATCGTTGGAAAGGCATCAATAGTTCGGGCAAAAAAGTATCTGGCCAAACTCTCGCTTTAACCGAACTGGAAGTGCGTGACAAACTTAAAGAGCAGCACATTCAGATCAAAAAAATCAAAAAAGGGGGCGTCTCTTTTATCACCCGCTTGACTCATCGCGTGAAGGCCAGAGACATCACTATTCTGACACGCCAATTGGCGACCATGCTGACCACGGGCGTGCCCATCGTGCAAGCCTTAAAACTGGTCGGAGATAACCATCGTAAAGCCGAAATGAAATCCATTTTGTCGCAAGTCACCAAAGGGGTTGAAGCCGGAACGCCAATTTCCAAAGCGATGCGTACCGCCAGCACCCATTTCGATACCTTGTATGTTGATCTCATTCACACAGGCGAACAGTCAGGTAACTTGGCTGAAGTGTTTGAGCGGCTAGCGACTTATCGAGAAAAAAGTGAACAACTGCGCGCTAAAGTCATTAAAGCGCTCATCTACCCAACCATGGTGGTGTTGGTCGCGTTAGGTGTTTCTTACTTAATGCTTACTATGGTGATCCCTGAGTTTGAAAGCATGTTCAAAGGATTCGGAGCCGAATTACCTTGGTTTACACAGCAAGTATTGAAACTCTCTCATTGGGTGCAAAGTTACAGTTTGTGGGTACTCATCATCATAATCCTCACCACAATTGCCGTGAAAGCAGTACGGCAAAAATCTTTTTTAATACGCTTAAAAACCAGCCGATTAGGATTAAAGTTTCCCATTCTTGGCGGGGTGATAGGCAAAGCCTCTATTGCTAAATTCAGTCGCACACTCGCCACCAGTTTTAGCGCAGGCATTCCGATTTTAGCCAGCTTAAAAACCACCGCCAAAACCGCTGGCAATGTCCATTTTGAGACGGCGATTAATGAGGTCTATCGTGATACGGCAGCCGGTATGCCAATGTATATTGCGATGCGTAATACCGAAGCCTTTCCTGAAATGGTGCTGCAAATGGTGATGATTGGTGAAGAATCAGGCCGATTGGATGACATGCTCAATAAAGTCGCCACCATTTACGAATTTGAAGTTGATAATACCGTCGATAACTTAGGTAAAATTCTCGAACCATTGATCATTGTCTTTTTGGGTACGGTGGTCGGTGGTTTGGTGGTGGCAATGTACTTGCCCATCTTTAACTTAATGAGTGTATTAGGATAGTATTAGCACTGCTAATCTTTTAATTATCGAGTCTGTGCATGGAAGTTTTTATTTATTACCCTTGGCTCTTTCCACTTTTTGCAGCGTTGTTTGGCTTAATCGTGGGGAGTTTTCTCAATGTGGTCATTTATCGTCTACCCAAAATCATGGAGCGAGAATGGCGACAAGAGTGCGCTGACTGCTTTCCCGAATATCACATTGCGCCACCGGAAGGGCAACTCACGCTCAGTGTCCCCCGTTCTAGCTGCCCACACTGTGATACGCCAATCCGTATTATTGACAATATTCCGCTACTCAGTTGGCTCTTTTTAAAAGGGAAATGTTCCCGTTGCCAAGGTCCGATCAGTGCACGCTATCCTTTGATTGAACTGCTCACCGCCAGTATGAGCTTTGTCGTGGCTAGCCACTTCGGTTTTAGTTATTTTTCACTAGCGCTATTGTTTTTCACTTTTGTGCTAATCGCGGCGACGTTTATCGATTTCGATACCATGCTGTTACCCGACAAGCTGACACTGCCACTACTGTGGGCGGGCCTCAGCTTATCATTGATGCACATTAGCCCAGTCAGTTTGCAAGATGCGGTGATCGGCGCCATTACTGGCTATCTGAGCTTATGGTCGGTCTATTGGCTGTTTAAACTCGTCACAGGCAAAGAAGGAATGGGTTATGGCGATTTCAAACTTCTGGCTGCTCTCGGCGCTTGGTTGGGCTGGCAATATATGCCCATCATCATCCTCATGTCATCTGTGGTTGGCATTGTCTTTGGCCTAATTCAATTGCGCTTGCAAAAAAAAGGGATCGACAAAGCCTTTCCTTTTGGCCCCTATCTCGCCATTGCCGGCTGGCTAACCTTGTTGTGGGGTAACGATATTATGAGTTGGTATTTAGGTTCAATTATGGGGTTATCGTCATGGGGTTAGTGGTGGGTTTAACCGGCGGGATTGCCAGCGGAAAAAGCACCGTTGCTCATTTATTTCAGCAGCATTTCTCGATTGATGTCGTGGATGCTGACATCATCGCTCGAGAAGTCGTCGAACCAGGTAGTGAAGGATTAACGGCGATTTGCGCGCACTTTGGCCTTGCCATATTAAAGCCCGATGGACAATTGGATCGCACCGCGTTAAGAGAAAAGATCTTCGCTGATGAGCAAGAAAAGGCTTGGCTTAATCAGCTTCTTCACCCCATGATCCGTGCAAAAATGATCGCTGATTTAGCAAAAACCACCTCGCCTTATGCTTTATTGGTTGTGCCATTATTGATAGAAAATAACCTACAAACCTTAGTTGATCGCATCTTAGTGGTTGATGTTGATCTAAAAACCCAAATCGCTCGCACTATGGCAAGAGACAAGGTATCAGAACAACAAGTCCGTTCGATCTTAGCTGCTCAAGCGAGCCGTGAGCAAAGATTGCAATACGCTGACGATGTGATTAAAAATAGCGCAGAAAACCAAAAACTTTTGCCTCAAATCACAGAATTACACAAAAAGTATCTAGCCATATGCAGCCTAAGTCTGTAAGAATAACCCAGACCGGACCTAAGGCTAGCTAGATGACCACGCATAAGTTTGAACACCCACTGAACGAAAAAACTCGTATCTATTTAAGAGTCGAAGCACTGCTTAACCAGTTGATGCATTCCGCTCAGTTTCGTGACGGTATTCAACACCAACTCTTCTTTCGTTCATTGTTTGATTTACTCGAAATCTTCGAACAGATCCAACTCAAAAGCGAGTTGGCTAAAGATATTGAAAAACAGCGTTTGAACTACCGTAGCTGGCTCAATGTGGATGGTGTTGATCAAGAAATGTTGCTATCGCTCCTTGAAGAGATCGACGAGGTGCATCGTAATTTAATGAGCGCTGAACGCTTTGGTCAATCACTCAAAGAAGATCGTTTCTTAAGCACGATTCGCCAACGTTTTAATTTACCGGGCGGGTCGTGCTGTTTTGACCTGCCAGCCCTGCACTACTGGCTACACATTCCGATAGAAAAGAAGACCCAAGATGCGCACCAATGGATGGAAACGCTGCGACCGTTATCAGATGCGTTGCAACTTTGGCTAAAGTTAACCCGCGAAACGGGCCATTTTAAAGCACGCCTAGCACGATTAGGTTTTTATCAAAGCGATGCAGAAGACGCCAATATCTTGCGCTTGTCGATCCCACTTGAGTATGGGGTATACCCCATGATCTCAGGACATAAAAATCGCTTCGCGATTAAGTTTATCGAATTCCAATCAGGCCAAGCAACAGGGCGCGATATCGAGTTTGATCTCGCCGTCTGCTGTTAATCAATTCCGCTTCAATTCCCGACTGACTCTTACTTTCCATTGCGTTAGGTAATACACTTACGCCTATCCATCGTTACTTGAAGTCCGTTATGTCAAAGAAAATTACCATTGTAAAATGCCCGCAGTGCAAAACCGATGTCGAATGGGGAGAACAGAGCCCTTATCGTCCTTTTTGTTCCAAACAGTGTCAGATGATCGATTTTGGCGAGTGGGCCGATGAGGAAAAAAGTATTCCCGGTGCACCGGATATGTCAGACAGTGATGGTTGGTCAGAAGATCAATATTAGCGCACATATAAAACACATGTAAAAATCCGCCTTCTTAGAAGGCGGCTTTGGTTTATAGCCCCCTATAAGGGGGCATCCCTGCGCTGCTAGTTTATCTTCAACTCTAACTGCGCCTCATATTCTTGATCTTTCTTGTCTTGGTGCCTTACGTAACGCC
>NZ_NDIO01000349.1:0-6289 GCF_002241085.1 Vibrio sp. V03_P4A6T147 | reverse complement strand
TTAATAGCTATCCTAGGGTTCAAATCCCTATCTCTCCGCCAAATATCAAGAAAAAGCCTTTGATTATCAGAGGCTTTTTCTATTTATAGCATTTGGAAACTTTAGATGATTAAAAACTCATGTGTCTGGAAGATGCAATCATGTTTGGTCACCGCCTCTTCCTCAATACATCAAGAACGAATCACACGAATACCGATAGGTAAGAAGACATAGCCCGCGCACTATGCGTTTCAATCAACCGTAGAAGAGACCGAAGCCAGCAAATCTGTTGGGCTAGTCCAAGTATAAACCCACTCTTTAATATCTTGCCCACAGGGAGACCGCCATAAACGCTCTCCTTTAGGTCGACCAGCTAAGTAGTCGTAAAATTCGATGGCTTGCTTATTGTCCGCCATCACTTCCAAATACACACCGCTATTAGGGAAATACTGCTCAAACCATGCCGCCATCTCTTGAATCAACTGGCGACCAATCCCCCTTCCTCGATAATTTTCATCAATGTGCAGAGACTCGATAATGCTGCCTTTGTCAAAATCGTGGTTACCAAAGGCGCAGATAAACCCACACAGCAGCCCTCCCTCTTCAATCAGTAGGACATGTTGATTAAATGGTGGATTGATTAAGCGAGTTTGCCAAATCAGTAAACGGTCTTCTAGAACGTCGTTATCAAGGTACTCTTTGCCTAATATGCCTTGGTAGTGAGTTCGCCAACTTTGAGCGTGTAGCTGAGCAATTCTTTCAAAATCGCAATATTCAGCTGCTTTTATTTCCATATTCTAGTCCTTATTACTTCCTGTAAGGATTAACATCGTCTTTCATACTATTCGGTTCAAATAGAAAAGCAAAATATACTAGTCACAATCCCTTAAAAGAATCATTAAACCTCTTTGACTTACAGTTGTTCGCTGATATTCTAGCGAACAACTGTAAGCTCAAGGATTTTAATCATGAAATCGGCATCAAAACCACCACTTATCTGGATAAACATCGTCATTTTTAGCTTCAGCTTGGGCTTAGCGACGATTGCAGCCCCTTTGTATGGATGGCAATTTGGCTACGGCATGGAGCATTGGCTTTGGCTGATGATTTGTTTTTCCTTTTGCAACCTTTCCATTACCGCGGGATATCACCGTTTATGGTCACATAAAGCCTATGAAGCACATTGGGCACTGAGATTATTGTTTGCATTAGGTGGGGCGTTTGCACTGCAAAACAGTGCACTACATTGGTCTTCTGATCACCGAGTTCATCACAAGCATGTAGACAATAATGACAAAGATCCTTATTCAGCCAAACGTGGATTCTGGTTTTCACACATAGGTTGGATGCTGCGTCACTACAATAAAACCACGTATGATGACTACTCCAACTGCCGTGATCTGCAAAAAGATAAGATCGTCATGTGGCAGCATAAGTATTATGTGCCTTTGGCACTCGCAATGAACTTGGGCGTTCCTCTGATCCTTGGTTTTATTTATCACGATATACTGGGCATGTTACTGATCGTGGGTGCACTGCGTTTAGTGCTCAATCATCACACGACATTTTTCATCAATTCGCTGGCTCATATATGGGGTAGCCAACCTTATACTGATAAAAATACAGCCCGCGATAACGGTATTTTGGCTTTCTTCACTTTTGGCGAGGGCTACCACAATTATCACCATATTTTTGAAAACGATTATCGTAATGGGATTTATTGGTGGCAATACGACCCAACAAAATGGCTGATCAAGCTGTGTTCGTGGCTTGGGTTGGCTGGTAAACTGCGCACTTCTCCTCCCCTTAAGGTAGAAAAAGCGAAAGCGTTAATGGCATTAAGCCATGCGCAAAAACAGATCGCCGCGTTGCCCAATCAGCAACTCGTTATGGCCAGCATACAACGTGAATTTGACGCTTTAGTCATGCAGTTGCAAGAGTATTATGAATTAAAGAAACAGCTGCTCGAAAGTAAAAAAAACAATATGGTTCGTAGATATGAACACTCCCTATTGATGCTGCGCTATCGACAAGTGAAGCAACAATTAGCACTACAAAAATCCAATTGGCAGCTCATTGTGCGTCAGTACTCCTAAATTCATACTTTACAGATTTGATGAAGCCATGCCTTAAGTGGCTTCATTTTTCTTAGCTTAAATTATCCCCCCCCTCTAACAGAACTTCTAGCCGCATATTTGCTAAATGAATAGTTAGAACGACTAAAACATATTCAAAGTTAAAGAATTTTCAACTAGGTTATCAATTGATAATTTTATTGTTTTAGATCATCTAAAGCTCAACTTGCTCTCGTGCTACAGCATTCTTTTCGGTAAATTCCTTGTCATAAATTGATACACGTTTTTGCAATATTGTTCATAATTTCAGGAGACTTAAATGCTAGAGCTTTTAATTGGCTTGGCGGTAACAGTAGCGGTGGGTTATTTCATTGTTAAAGGTTACAAGCCAGCCGGTGTGTTACTCACCGCAGGTATCGTTTTACTGCTATTAACTGGCGCACTTGGCTATTCAGTGCTGCCAGCCAAAGTACCCTCAACCGGTAACACAGTAACGGATGCACTCGAATTCGTGAAATACATGTTGCGTTACAGTGGTGGCGGTTTAGGCATGCAAATTATGTTGCTGTGTGGTTTTGCTTCGTACATGACACACATCGGCGCCAACAATGTGGTTGTAAAACAGTTTTCTAAACCTCTTTCGGTTATTACATCCCCTTATATCTTGCTGGTTGCTGCTTACATTGTGGCGTGTTTGATGTCTTTAGCGGTGAGCTCAGCAACGGGTCTTGGCGTGCTGTTAATGGCCACTTTATTTCCGATGATGGTAGCGATGGGGATCTCTCGTCCGGCCGCAGTTGCGGTATGTGCATCTCCTGCTGCGATCATCCTTTCCCCGACATCCGGTGATGTGGTTATTGCGGCGGAAAAATCAGGCCTACCTTTACACGTTTTTGCCGTGGAAACGGTTCTTCCTGTTTCGATCTGCGCCATTATCGTCATGGCGATCGCGGCCTTCTTCTGGAACAAATATCTCGATAAGAAAGACAACACACCGATGGAAAAAATCGATGTTTCCGCCATCGAAGTGAAAGCACCGGCTTACTATGCGGCTCTTCCATTCTTACCTATTGTGGGTGTGTTCTTATTCAACGGAGAAACCATTCAAGGTTTGAGCCTTGATATTTACACCATTGTGGTCGGATCCATCTTCATCGGTGCATTGGTTGACTTCGTGACGAAGCGTTTTAAAGGTAAAGAGACGTTAGAAGATCTAGAATCATGCTACGCAGGCATGGCCGAAGCATTCAAAGGCGTGGTGATGTTGTTGGTTGCTGCGGGCGTATTCGCACAAGGTTTGATGTCGATTGGAGCGATTGATAACCTGCTTCATCTTGCAGAAACCGCAGGCGCAGGCGGCATAGCCTTGATGCTGATTTTGACAGGCCTTACCGTAGCAGCCGCTATTGCGACGGGTTCAGGCAACGCTCCGTTCTACGCCTTTGTTGAGTTAGCGCCATCGTTGGCGGCTAAATTGGGCGTGAACCCAGCCTTTCTCATTATCCCAATGCTGCAAGCCTCCAACCTTGGGCGCACCATTTCGCCAGTATCAGGCGTCGTTGTAGCAACAGCTGGTATGGGTCAAATCAGTCCATTTGAAGTGGTAAAACGCACTTCCGTTCCTGTCATCCTCGGTTTAATCACTGTCATTATTGGTACAGTAATCCTTGTACCGATGACAGCATAACGTTAACGAACAATCAGGGCGTCCAACAGGACGCCCTTTTTTCAAACCGCTATTTCCAAATAGGTGTTATTTACTCTCGCTATAGCGTTCCAAGTATAAAATCGTTGCTGCCGTGCGCGATGGGACGCGTAGCTTCTTCAGCAAACTCTTCATGTGCACCTTTACTGTCGACTCAGAAATGAACAGACGATCCGCAATTTGTTTATTCCGATACCCTTTCGCGACCTCTTTTAAAATCTGAGTTTCACGGTCGGTTAATGCCTCAAAAAGATCTTCATGCGTATGACGTTCGGCGAGGTACTGAGTAACAAACTCGCTGTACGCTTTTACACCCGTCGCGGCCTGTCTAAGCAGTTCCACCAGCTCATCTGGTTCTGTATCTTTAAGAAGGTAGCCATCAGCCCCCGCTTTCACCATAGCTTCAATATCGAGCGCACTGTCTGATACGGTTAAAATAACAATGGTAGCGGTTGATTCATCCGCACGAAGCGCTGTTAACGTATCGAGCCCTGACATGCCTTTCATATTCAAATCAAGCAGAATGAGATCCGGCTCGATGTCATGTGCCAAAGCGATGGCTTCACTGCCGTTACAAGCTTCAGCAACCACTTCAAAGTCATCTTCAAAACTCAATAGTTGGTGGATACCACGTCTCATCAAAGGATGGTCATCTACCAACATTACTCTACATCTCGTCAAAATTTGTATCCTTTGAACGTTTATATTTCAATATAACTTCACACCCAGCATTGGGTGCGGAGGTTACTGACACTGCGCCATGCAGCCGCGCCGCTCTTTCTTGCATAATGCTTAATCCATAGTGATTGAGCCTAGCACGCTGTTGATCAAAGCCAACCCCATCGTCTTTGACCGTCACCATCACCTGATCGTCTAATTCATCACAGTTGACTTGAATAACATTAGCTTGAGCGTGTTTGATAGCATTGATAGTCGCTTCTCGGATCAATTGCAGTAAATGCACTTGTTGATGCGCATCTAAATCAATCGATGACAAATTATTATTAAGCACTATCTCCGCCGTAGTTTGCTCGCCAAGTTCCTCTAGCATGCCCTTGAGCGCTTGACCAAAATTGCCTTCTTTAATCGTTAGCCTAAAGGTGGTTAATAGCTCTCTTAACTGGGTGTAAGCGCCCGACAAACCTTGATCAATATCTAAAATGATTTGCTCTTTTTTCTCTGCGGCGTGCGGGGTCTCTGCTCGGCCAATCACGCGTTTTAGTAATGATACTTGTATCTTCAGATACGAAAGCGATTGAGCCAACGAATCATGCAGTTCCCGTGCGATGGTGGCGCGTTCTTCCATCAAGATCAACTGCTCGGCTTGTTTCTGCGCTTGATTATAATAAATAGCACGCGACAATATTTGTACGAAGTTATCAATCAAGGCGCTATTTGGACAAGGCAAGCTGTATTGCAGATACAAGTAACCCAGTTGCATCCCATCTAAGCTCAGCAAAAGCGGAGAAAGGGAGAACCCATTGCTCTCACCTTCGGATAAGCGCGTACTTTTACCCGCGTCATCACCAATTTCTAACTGGGCAAATGTGACCCCTTCAATGGTGACCAAGTGTTGCAAAATCGCTTGGAAATTATCTTGGCTAATGCGCGATGCGGTTAGCTCTTGCGAGCAGTCATACAACACTTGCAGTGCTTGGTTGGCATTTTGCAACTTATGGGTTTTCTCATTCACCGCTTGCTCTAAACCGAGGTACAGCTTACCAAGGTCGGTGGCCATTTTATTAAACGTGCGGGTTAAGATCCCCATTTCATTATGGCTGGTGACATTGAGCGATACATCAAATGAACGGTTTTGGATCTGCTCACTGGCGGTCACTAGCGAACGCAATGGCCCCACCACTTCCTTACGAATAAAATGCACCACAAACAATGAGATACACAACACACCACCCAACCCCATGCCGCCAAACCAAGCCAGTTGGATCAGCTTTTGTTCTGAGAAGTGCTGCAACTTAAAGACAAAACGGTCGATTTGGCTGACAAATTTCGCTACCTCATCAAGATAGCGGTCTTTGTTCTCGCTATTTAACAAGCTTTTCAGTTCGTGCCAACGAATGATCAACTGATAATAATCTTTGGTGATGTCGTTTGGCACAGGCCAACGCTGCAATGCTTTCATTGATGGTGAATAAAGCGAACGTTCAAAAAGATAAATGTGAGATGAATAATCCACCGAGTTACTTTGAATATCATGTGCTAATCGATAGCTTTGCATACGCATTGAACCAGCAACGTTCACCGCTTCCGCATCATTGAGTGAGGAAGCGAGTGTAAAAATGGCGTAGCCTGTGATGGCAACCGATAACAGTAAAATCGACACCATGGCTTTGGCAATGGTGCTGGTGACCGACTGTTTGGATCGTTTTCTCAAAACATCTCTCCGTAAACCTCTCCTTGCCTATTGTATCTGATTGGGCGCCGCTGTCGTTAAAGCCATTCAATATGTGATCACTCGCGCTTGAATTTATTGATCTAAAACAACATGACTAGCCAATTACCTCCTTGGGGG
>NZ_NDIO01000161.1:0-44471 GCF_002241085.1 Vibrio sp. V03_P4A6T147 | reverse complement strand
GATGTACATAATAAAAACTCAGGGCAGGGAATTTTTTATGTTCGGTGAATTCAATTTAATCGATACCTATTTCTCTAACCGTCAGTCACAACGTAAAGATGTCTCTCTTGCTCTAGGAGATGATTGTGCATTGGTCAAAGCACCAGAAAATGTTCGGATCGCCATCAGTACCGACACCTTAGTCGCAGGCACTCATTTTTTAACCGATGCGAATCCGGCTTGGGTGGCTCATAAAGCATTGTCATCTAACATCAGTGATCTGGCTGCTATGGGGGCAACGCCTGCTTGGGTATCGCTCGCACTCACTCTACCTAGTGTCGATGAAGCATGGCTAAAACCCTTTTGTGATGCTTTTTTCGAACTTGCGAATTACTACAATATTCAGCTAATTGGTGGAGATACAACCAAAGGACCACTGAGCATTACCTTGACAGTACAAGGTTTTGTGCCACAAGAATTGGCGCTGCTGCGCAGTGGAGCCAAAGTGGGAGATTGGGTTTATGTCACTGGCGAGCTTGGTGATAGCCAAGCAGGGCTCGATGTGGTTCTTGACCCAAGCTTACGCCATAAACCTTTTGCCCAAGAGCTTGAAAAGCGTCACTATCTCTCAACGCCAAGAATTCTTGCTGGCCAAGCATTGCTTCATTTGGCTTCTTCTGCAATTGATATTTCCGATGGTTTAGTGTCTGATCTCAAACATATTTTGCATCGTTCAAATGTTGGGGTGAGTTTAGATGTCGGTGCGTTGCCTATCTCGCAAGAGCTGTTGCAGTTTGTGGGCGAGAGACAAATAGCCCAGCAATATGCACTAACCAGCGGTGAAGAGTATGAGTTGTGTTTCACTGTTCCAGAGCATAACCGAGGTTCCATCGAAAGTGCGCTTGCTCATTGTGGTTGTAAGGTGAGTTGCATTGGCCAAATTCGCCCGCAGGGTATTTTTGAGCTCCAGCATCAAGGCAAAAAACTCAATTGGCAGTTAAGCGGCTATGATCATTTTAAGGTGAACGGATGACAAACCCTATCGCATTAATCTCATTAAAGAACCCTTGGCATCTTTTGGCCACGGGTTTTGGCAGTGGCCTATCGCCTATCGTGCCCGGCACAATGGGAACGCTTGCCTCAGTGCCTTTTTATTTACTGTTAGTACAGCTACCTATCACAGTGTATTGTGCTGTGGTTGTGCTGGCTTGCTTGGTGGGCGTGAAAATTTGCCAAGTGACTTCTGACGACATGAAAGTGCATGATCACGGTTCGATTGTGTGGGATGAATTTGCCGGTTTTTGGATAACAATGCTAGTCGTGCCACTGTTTGAATTGCCCAGTTTAGATTGGAAATGGCTGGTGGCTGGATTCGTGCTGTTTCGCTTTTTCGATATGCTCAAACCGTGGCCGATCAGTTGGTTAGATAAACGAGTGCATGGTGGTTTGGGGATTATGCTCGATGATATCGTGGCTGGTGTTGTATCCGCGATTGCGCTGTATTGGGTCGGCTTTTGGGCGGGTTGGTTATAACATGATCAGCGTTCAATATTGACTGACGGCTTAGACTTAGCAACAAAAAAGGTTCCTTTGGGAACCTTTTTTGTCAGTGAAGAGTTATCTGAAACAGGGTTATTCGACGCTCTGGGTATCTAAAGTTACTTTACCGTCTTGAGACTATTTTAGCTTCTCTAAGTCAGCTTCAATTTCAGCGATTTTGCTCGTGACCACTTTTTCCAAATGGCGCAAGTCAGTCAATATTTTTTGCTTCAGATCGAGATCACTCATAGGAACCGGCTTAGTGATTTTATTTAGTTCATCAATCACCAAGGTTAAATTACGGTTGATCTCCGTCACCTCTTTGTATTGATGGCTGCCGCTATCGACCAATACATTTTTTACTTGTCGAGGGTATTTAAATTTCACGCTTTTAGCGAACAGCTCGCCTTTCTGCTTATGAAAGTAAATCTTCAACACATCTTTATGGGCTTCTTGACGAAGTGAATAGCGCTCAATCTGTTTAGGATCTTGAATGCCTAAACCGGTGAGGTAGGGATACATAGGCAACCTCTATTGTATTTTGTGACACATCAATGAACCATTTCAATGTAGCAGTCCATGCTCGCCCGAGATAGTTCATCGTGATATCAATGGTTCAAGTTGTGGACCAGATCGCTTTCCTTTTCCGTTTAATTTGGCGCGAGTTCAGAAACATTTTTAATCAGCATTTCACGTAACGTGCACTCTTCTTCTTCACTCAATTTTCCGCCTTGTGAACCGGTGAGAATAAACAAGTCTTCTGCTCGTTCGCCAATGGTGGTGATTTTTGCACCATGCAGGTTAATGTTTAAGTCAGCAAATGTGGCTCCGACCGTTGCTAGCAGTCCCGGAGTATCAAGTGCGACTAATTCCATTAAGGTTCGTTTATTGCTTTTGGTGGGTAAAAAATCGACTTTAGTTTTGACTTTAAAATGTTGCAAATTACGTGGCGTGCGGCGCAATTTCAGTTTGTTCTGCCAACCCGTTTCTAGCCCACTGAGTAGGTGTTTGATCAACGATGGGTGACACTCTTCGTCAATTGCATGGCCGTTTTGATCCAGTACCATGAAGGTATCAAGGACGTAGCCATCTTTACTCGACATGATCTGCGCATCATGAACATTGAGATTTCGACGGTCCAGTTCAGCAACCACAGTCGCAAAGAGGGCGGGTTGATCTTTAGTGTAAACAAACAATTCAGTGCCGCCACGAGTGGCTTTTTTGCTCATCAGGATCAGCGGTTGGCTTGGGTCGCTATGTTTGAGTAGGTGCTCACAATGCCAAGCGATCTGCTTGTGAGTGTGACGCAAAAAGTAATCCGCTTTAAAGCGTTGCCAAAGCACTTCAATTTCGCGTGCGCTGTAGCCTTCTTTACGAAGCAATGCGGATGCCATTTGTTGGTTGTGGCGAATGCGATCGCGCACATCTACCGGGTTTTCAAGCCCACGCCTAAGTGCCCGCTGTGTTGAGTGATATAGCTCTGCCAGTAAGGTGCGTTTCCAACTGTTCCAAAGCTCAGGGTTAGTAGCGCAGATGTCCGCGACAGTCAGGCAAACAAGATGTTCGAGATACTCTTCATCGCGCACTTTTTTGGCAAATTCGGTAATGACATCTGGGTCGTAAATGTCGCGTCTTTGCGCCGTTACCGACATCAAGAGGTGGTTTTGTACCAGCCAAGAGACTAATTTTGCTTCAGGTTTTGATAAACCGTGTTCAATACAAAAATCATAGGCTTCTACCGCACCGATTTCAGAGTGATCGCCGCCACGCCCTTTGGCAATGTCGTGAAAAATAGCGGCCAGAATCAGCATCTCCTTTTTCTGGAGACGTGGGTAGACTTCGCAACAGATGGGGTGTTTATCGTGATTTTGTGCGTAGCTAAAGGTATTGATGTGTTTGAGAAGACGAATGCTGTGTTCATCGACCGTATAAACATGGAATAGGTCGAACTGCATTTGTCCAACAATTTGGCTCCATTGGGGAAGATAAGCGGCGAGCACGCCTAATTTATGCATCAGGCTGAACGCACGATGTAGTGCGTTAGGGTGACGTACCAATGCCATGAATTTTTCACGCGCTTCGGGAATGGTGTGTAGGAATTTATTGAGCCGCCTTCTGGCTGTACGCAACTGGCGCATGGTTGTGGGCGCAACGCTTTCGATGCTGGAATCATTGGCGATATGAATAAACATATCTAAGATCGTTTCAGGGCGAGCTTGGAAAAGCGCTGGTTTACGAGCTTCTATTAAGTTGCCACGACGTTGAAAATCATCATCTAAAATTTCTGCCACGGCTTCTTCGCCGTTATTGAGTATGGCTTGATCAAACAGACGCAAGAGCATTTTGTTGAGTTCCGCAACACGACGTAGAGTACGGTAGAACTCTTTCATCATCATCTCGACTGCGCGATTTCCTTCACCAGTAAAGCCCAGATGTTCTGCCACTTGAGCTTGATGAGCAAAAATAAGCCGATTGTCATAGCGTTTTAATTCAATGTGCAGCGCAAAGCGCACACGCCATAAAAAGTCTTGGCACTCTACTAGCTCACGATATTCAGCATCAGTTAAAAAACCAAAACGACTCATTTCAAGCAGTGATGTTGCACCAAAGTGGCGTCTAGCCACCCAGCTTAAAGTATGAATGTCTCTTAAGCCTCCAGGAGTCGATTTGATATCGGGTTCAAGGTTATAAGTGGTGTCATGGTAACGAGCGTGTCGGTCGCGCTGCTCTTGAATTTTGGCGCGGTAAAAGGTTTCGCTTGGCCAAAACGATTCGGAATGAATCAACATCTTGAGTTTATAAAATGTCTCTTCGCTACCACATAATAGCCGAGCTTCTTGTAAGTTTGTCGCGACGGTTAAATCTTCACGGCCAATTTCAGCGCACTGCTGCACGGTACGCACGGCATGGCCCACTTCTAAACGCAAATCCCACAACAAGGTAATGAATTCGCTAATTTTACTGCCGAGTTCAGCGGGTAAAGTATGATTGGAGACGACCAGAATATCGATATCTGAAAGAGGATGAAGTTCACCGCGGCCATAGCCTCCGACGGCCACTAAACTGATGTCTGGAACCTGCGAAAATGAATAATGTTCCCATAACCTGTAGAGCAGTTGGTCCATATATTCAGAGCGGCCTAATACCAGGTCGTTGACCGGATGGTGGTGCAAAAATTGATGTTTCTGATACTGAGTGAACTGTTCAAGTTGTTGTTTAAGCTCGCCGATAGTGAGTTGTGCGTCAGTAAAGGTGAGGGGAGACTGAAAAGGCATAACGGCAATCCATGCTGGTGATATGTCACAACGTAGACTGACTGTATCAAATCACTGCAGATAAAAAAATATCCCTGCAAGAGGGATATTGATTGATAAGGTTTTGGTTCGATGTAATTAGGCGTTATGCATCAGACGCGGAATGGTTTCTTCTTCACGCAGCGTCAGCACTTCACAGCCAGTGGCGGTAACCAAAATGGTGTGTTCCCACTGCGCTGAGTTTTTGCCATCGGCGGTGTAAACCGTCCAATTGTCTTCATCATCAAGGCGGCAACCAAATTTACCCGCATTAATCATTGGCTCGATAGTGAAAATCATCCCTTCACGCAGTACGGTTCTGTCGCCGTTTTTATAGTGAACCACTTGTGGTTCTTCATGAAATTGAGCGCCAATACCGTGGCCGCAATAATCTTTCACAATCGAAAATTTAAGGCGTGGGTTATTTTTATTATTGGTTTTTATGTGTTTTTCGATCGCAGTACCAATCTCACCCAATTGAACACCGGGTTTGACCTTCTTCATGCCGATATAAAGACACTCTTGCGCAACAAGACATAGGCGCTTATCTGCTGGCGACACTTCACCGACAAAGAACATCTTTGAGGTATCACCGTGGTAGCCATCTTTAATGACTGTGATATCAATGTTCAGAATATCACCCTCTTTCAGTACCGCTGGACGCTGTAATTGCCCATACTGCGTATCTTGAGTTGCCGGAATACCGTGACAAACAATGTGATTGATAGAGGTACAGATCGATTTAGGAAAACCGTGGTAATTCAATGGTGCTGGAATAGCTTGCTGTACTTCAGTGATGTACTTGTGGCAGATCTGGTCAAGTTC
Organism: Vibrio sp. V03_P4A6T147; assembly: GCF_002241085.1. Classification (NCBI taxonomy): domain Bacteria; kingdom Pseudomonadati; phylum Pseudomonadota; class Gammaproteobacteria; order Vibrionales; family Vibrionaceae; genus Vibrio; species Vibrio sp. V03_P4A6T147. Next base: position 38,835 of record NZ_NDIO01000161.1, on the reverse strand, counting down.
TTCAGTGGTGATGCCCACTTTTACATGCGGTTCAATCATCTCAAGGACATCGGCAGCCAGTTTACCCGCGACGCGCATTTTGGCTATTTCTTCAGCAGTTTTGATTTTTACAGACATCGGCTTTCTCTATGCATTAATTCTTAAGCACTTAACTGTGCGAATGGGCGTTATTCTAGCAGTGCATGGATGAATCGCAAGGGATCCCTGTCGGTAAGTAAGAATTGTTTGCATAACTACAGCTTACCTAGGCCATGATGTGTCGTATTTTTTTCTAGCCAGAGAAGGGCTAAATATGGTATAAAGCGCGCCGGAATCGAAGTGCGTTTTCTTCTGAAATGACGAAGCCCACCTTCCTTTCTAAACACATTATCTTTAAATCACACACATTCCGACACGTGTTCCGGGGTGCTCCAACAATAAAACTATCGGCAACAACCGAATAGATGTTAGGAGTCGGATACATGGGGAATGTGGAGGCCTAACCCCATAGAGGATTTTTAAATGGCAACTGTATCAATGCGCGACATGCTAAAAGCTGGTGTTCACTTCGGTCACCAGACTCGTTACTGGAACCCAAAAATGAAGCCATTCATTTTTGGTGCTCGTAGCCGTGTTCACATCATCAACTTAGAAAAAACTGTTCCTATGTTCAACGAAGCTCTAGCTGAGCTACAAAAAGTTGGCGAGAAAAAAGGTAAAGTTCTTTTCGTTGGTACTAAACGCGCAGCATCTGAAGCTGTTAAAGAAGCGGCTATCGCAAGCAACCAATTCTACGTTAACAACCGCTGGTTGGGCGGCATGCTAACTAACTGGAAAACTGTTCGTCAGTCAATCAAGCGTCTAAAAGAGCTTGAAATTCAAGCAACAGATGGCACTTTTGATAAGCTAACTAAGAAAGAAGCTCTAATGCGTACTCGTGAAATGGAGAAGCTAGAGAAATCTCTTGGTGGTATCAAAGATATGGGCGGTCTACCTGACGCACTATTCGTTATCGATGCAGATCACGAGCACATTGCAGTTAAAGAAGCAAACAACCTAGGTATCCCAGTTTACGCTGTTGTTGATACTAACTCTAACCCAGATGGCGTTGACTACATTATCCCTGGTAACGACGACGCAATCCGTGCAATCCAGCTTTACCTAAATGCTGTTGCAGAAACGGTTAACGAAGGTCGTAACAAAGATGCAGCTGCACTTGCTGCTGCAAAAGACGGTTTCGTAGAAGCAGAATAATAGCGGCTCTGAGTCACACTTGATTATATGTGTCACACGATTGATGCATTGAACAAGTTATAGTTAGCATCAGGGGCCAAACAATCGGCCCCTGATTTTTACCACCAGAATCAACTGAGGAATAGAGAATGGCAACTGTAACTGCTGCTCTAGTAAAAGAACTGCGCGAGCGTACTGGCGCAGGTATGATGGAATGTAAAAAAGCGCTTGTAGAAGCAAACGCTGACATCGAACTAGCAATTGAAAACATGCGCAAAAGCGGCGCAGCTAAAGCAGCGAAAAAAGCAGGTAACATCGCAGCTGAAGGTACTATCCTAATTAAAGAAGCTGATGGTTTTGCAGCACTTCTAGAAGTGAACTGCCAAACTGACTTCGTAGCAAAAGATTCAAGCTTCCTAGCGTTCGCTAACGAAGTTCTAGCGGTTGCACTTGCTGAGCGTCTAGATATCGCAGCACTTCAAGCTAAATTTGAAGAAGCACGTATTGCTCTTGTTGCTAAAATTGGTGAAAACATCACTATCCGTCGCGTTCATTACATCGAAGGCGCTAAAGTAGGTTCATACCGCCATGGCGACCGTATCGGTGTTGTGGTTGCTGGTGAAGCGGATGAAGAGACCATCAAACACGTAGCAATGCACGTTGCTGCTGCAAAACCTGAGTACGTGAACCCTGAAGATGTACCAGCAGAAGTTGTGGCTAAAGAGCGTGAAATCCAAATCGAAATCGCAATGCAATCTGGTAAGCCAGCAGCAATTGCTGAGAAAATGGTTGAAGGCCGCATGACTAAGTTCACAGGTGAAGTATCACTTACTGGTCAAGCGTTCATCATGGATCCTTCTCAAACTGTTGGCGCAATGCTGAAAGCTAAAGGCGCAACCGTTACTAACTTCGTACGTCTAGAAGTTGGTGAAGGTATTGAGAAAGCTCAAGAACTTAGCTTCGCTGAAGAAGTTGCAATGGTTCAAAAAGGTTAATCCTAGCGATTTTGCCTAAAAAGAGACCGTAGCCAAGGCTGCGGTCTTTTTACGAATGGCATATTGAGACTAATTGTGATGATTTAGAATTCAGTATTCAGTTTTAAATCATGACTGTTAATTAACAACTCTCTATTTGGAAGGTAAGCTCCATGACTACGAACCCTAAACCAGCCTATCAACGTATCCTGTTAAAACTTAGCGGTGAAGCGCTACAAGGCGAAGAAGGTTTTGGTATTGATCCTGCGGTGTTAGATCGCATGGCACAGGAAGTAAAAGAACTGGTTGAACTGGGTGTTCAAGTGGGTGTTGTCATCGGCGGCGGTAACTTATTCCGTGGCGCAGGTCTTGCTGAAGCGGGCATGAACCGTGTTGTGGGCGACCACATGGGAATGCTGGCAACCGTAATGAATGGTTTGGCAATGCGTGATGCTTTGCACCGTGCTTATGTGAATGCGCGCGTGATGTCTGCCATTCCTCTTAAAGGTGTGTGTGACGATTACAATTGGGCCGATGCTATCAGCCAACTACGTCAAGGCCGTGTTGTGATCTTCTCAGCGGGTACTGGTAACCCATTCTTCACAACTGATTCTGCTGCCTGTTTGCGCGGTATTGAAATTGAAGCGGATGTGGTTCTAAAAGCGACAAAAGTAGATGGCGTATTTAGTGCAGACCCAGTGGCAAACCCAGACGCAGAACTGTATGATAAGCTGTCTTATACAACCGTGCTTGAAAAAGAGCTAAAAGTGATGGACTTGGCCGCGTTTACGCTAGCGCGTGACCATAAAATGCCAATCCGCGTATTTAATATGAACAAACCGGGCGCACTACGTCGCGTGGTAATGGGTGAAGCGGAAGGTACACTAATTAGCACCGCTGACTAATCACTCCAAAACAAAAAAACAAGTAGGTGATATTTGTGATTAACGAAATCAAGAAAGACGCTCAAGAGCGTATGGATAAGAGCGTAGATGCCCTGAAAAACAACCTTTCTAAGGTACGTACTGGTCGCGCTCACCCAAGTTTACTCTCCGGCATTTCTGTCGATTACTATGGTGCTTCGACACCGCTGAATCAAATCGCTAACGTTGTAGCTGAAGATGCACGTACTCTCGCGATCACTGTTTTTGATAAAGAGTTGACGCCAAAAGTTGAAAAAGCGATTTTGATGTCTGATTTGGGTCTAAACCCAATGTCTGCAGGTACGGTTATTCGTGTACCACTGCCACCACTGACCGAAGAACGTCGTCGTAATTTGGTGAAAATTGTTCGTGGTGAAGCCGAAGGTGGTCGCGTTGCGGTTCGCAACATTCGTCGTGATGCCAATGGCGACTTAAAAGCTCTACTGAAAGATAAAGAAATCTCTGAAGACGAAGATCATAAAGCGCAAGAAGAGATTCAAAAACTTACCGATGTAGCGATTAAGAGAATTGATGAAGTTCTTGCTGCAAAAGAAAAAGAGTTAATGGAAGTTTAATTCGCTCTTTTTAGCCTTTCTAAAACGCTGTGCTCACAGTGCAGCGTTTTTTTATGCTATTTTGCCCTATCAGTTTGGTAATCAATTAATTTCTTATGCAAAACTCATCCCTCTCATCTGATGTATTACCCCAACACATCGCAATCATTATGGACGGAAATGGCCGTTGGGCTAAAGCACAAGGTAAACCTCGTGTATTTGGTCATAAGAATGGTGTAGCAGCGGTCCGAAGAACGATTTCTACTGCAGCGAAATTGGGTATTAAAGCCGTTACTTTGTTTGCCTTTAGCAGTGAAAATTGGCGGCGTCCGGAAGCTGAAGTAGGCGTGTTGATGGAGTTATTTATTACTGTGCTATCCACAGAAGTAAAAAAGCTGCATAAGAACAATCTGCGTCTTAGAGTCATTGGTGATAAAACACGTTTTAGCTCACGCTTACAAACAAAAATCGCTCAGGCAGAAGAGTTAACCTCATCAAACAGTGGCATGGTCGTTAATATCGCCGCAAACTATGGCGGAAAATGGGATATCACAGAAGCAATGCGCTCTATCGCGGTCAAAGTGGCGAGCGGTGAGCTTTCTCCTGATCAGATTGACGAGACGCTGATTACACAGTCGCTAACGATGTCTGATATTCCTGAAGTGGATTTGCTCATTCGTACCAGCGGTGAATGTCGTATTAGTAATTTTATGTTGTGGCAATTGGCCTATGCAGAGATGTACTTTACGCCGATTTACTGGCCTGAGTTTGGTGAAGAAAGTTTAATTGAAGCAGTGACTTGGTTTGTTAACCGTGAACGCCGTTTTGGCTGCACAGGGGAACAGGTTAAGGCATTGATGGAACAGAAATAAAGGATCCATTAGTTTGAAGCAACGAATTATCACGGCGCTCATATTAGCTCCACTGGTGATGCTGGGCATTTTTGAACTGCCACTCCCCCTATTTATGGCCGTTTTGGCCCTTGTGGCGCTCGTCGGTGTATGGGAATGGACGCAGTTTATCGATTCGACATCTAGGTATCTGGCGCTGTTACCCGCCATTATCATTGGTGGAGCAAGTTACCTACTGATTTCCCCTGATGCCGTTAGCCTAGCCAACATGAACTCGAATCACTATGTGATATTAAGTGTTGGGGTGGCTTGGTGGCTGTTTTCTAGCTTTTTAGCTATTACCTATCCTAAATCCCGTCCATGGTGGGAAAAATCCAATCTACTTAGGCACCTTTTTGGTGTGCTTACGCTACTTCCTTTTTTCTGGAGCGTCCTTTTTTTACGCGCAGAAGCCTTTTTGAGTGAGCCATACCACGGTGCTAAGTTGGTGCTATTTGTCTGCTTAATTGTTTGGGCTGCAGACAGTGGCGCTTATTTTGCGGGCAAAAGTTTTGGTAAGCACAAAATGGCACCAGCAGTCAGTCCAAATAAAACCATTGAAGGGTTGATTGGTGGCATTATTACGGCATTGATTGTGGCGTGGTTTACTGCTGATTGGTTTGATATCCGGTTTACAAACACGCTGTCGATGGTCGGTATTACATTAGCGACTGTGATTATCTCTGTGCTCGGTGATCTGGTCGAAAGTATGTTTAAGCGCGTTTCAGGAATTAAAGACAGCAGTAATATTATTCCTGGGCATGGCGGCGTTTTGGATCGTATCGATAGCCTGACGGCTGCATTTCCTGTTTTTGCTCTACTGTATTTCATTTTCTAATGCTTGGGTTAAGCTGTCTTACCCCAATCTTAATTCACGGTTGTTGCTATGCGTAAGTTAACGATTCTCGGGGCCACAGGTTCAATTGGGGCAAGCACATTAAAAGTCGTGGCTCAAAATCCCGAATACTTTTCCGTTGTGGCTTTAGCCGCGGGAAATAATGTCAATAAAATGCGTGAGCTATGCCAGCGTTGGCAGCCAGTTTATGCGGTAATGGCAAACCAAAAGGCGGCGGATGAGCTTTTAGCTCAATTGCAGTCACTGAACTTAAAAACAACCGTATTATTTGGTGAAGACGCCATGTGCCACGTCGCCGCATTAGATGAGGTGGATACGGTGATGGCGGCGATTGTTGGTGCGGCAGGTTTGTTACCAACCATGGCTGCGGTAAAGGCAGGCAAGCGTGTTTTGCTGGCAAACAAAGAAGCCTTGGTGATGTCTGGCCAATTGTTTATTGATGCGGTCGAAAAACACGGTGCGGAATTGCTCCCTGTCGATAGTGAACATAACGCGATTTTTCAATGCTTACCCCCTGAAATTCAAGGCTCTTTGGGTCGCTGTGATTTACAAGAACATGGTGTGCAACATATTCTGCTCACGGGTTCTGGCGGCCCTTTTCGCTATAGTGATTTATCCTCGTTAGCTGATGTTTCACCACAGCAAGCGATTGCTCATCCTAACTGGTCGATGGGGCCGAAAATTTCGGTTGATTCCGCTACCATGATGAACAAAGGTTTGGAATATATTGAAGCTAAGTGGCTGTTTAATGCATCGAAACAGCAATTAAAAGTGTTAATCCACCCACAATCGGTGATCCACTCTATGGTGCAGTACCGCGATGGTTCGGTGCTTGCGCAAATGGGGGAACCCGATATGTCCACGCCAATTGCTTTAACTCTCTCTTATCCAGAACGCATTACTGCGGGTGTTCCGGCACTGGATTTTACCAAATTAAGTAATTTGAGTTTTATGGATGTGGACTACGAGCGTTATCCTTGTTTGGGATTGGCGATTGATGCTTGCTATCAAGGGCAACATGCCACCACCTCTTTAAATGCAGCCAACGAAATAGCCGTTGAAGCTTTTTTAAATAAGCAAATTCGTTTTACCGATATCGCACAAGTTAATGAACGTGTATTGTCAAAAGTGTGTGCAGCACATACTCGGTTACATTGCTATGACTTGGAAAGCTTGTTAGAGCTCGATAGAATGGCGCGCACTATTGCCCAGCAAATCATACAAGAGCATTTATTATGAGTGGTATTTTGTGGAATTTCGTCTCTTTCATCATTGCGTTAGGTATATTGGTTGCTGTGCATGAATTTGGTCATTTTTGGGTAGCACGTCGCTGCGGAATTAAAGTCGAAAAATTTTCCATTGGCTTTGGTAAATCACTTTGGAGCCGAGTAGCCAAAGATGGCACCGAGTACAACCTCTCAATTATTCCTCTCGGCGGCTACGTTAAAATGCTCGATAGCCGTGTTGATGATGTTCCAGCTGAATTAAAACCCTTAGCTTTTGACCAAAAACCATTGTGGAAACGTGTCGCTGTCGTGAGTGCTGGGCCTGCTTTTAACTTTTTCTTCGCCATTTTTGCCTATTGGCTCGTGTTCTTAATTGGTGTTCCAGCGGTAAAACCTGTGATTGGCGAAATTGCCCCGCAATCGATCGCCGCTCAAGCGGGTTTAGAGTCAGGAATGCAGATCAAAGCAGTCTCAGGAGTGAATACCTTAGATTGGGAATCGGTCAATATGGGGCTGATTAGCCATATTGGTGATGAACAATTAACGCTCACCGTCGGAACCAATAATGAAATTGGTGTGGATGAAATCAAAACATTAGATATCCGTTCTTGGAACTTTAACCCAGAAACAGAGTCTGCTATGGGAGCGTTAGGTTTTAAACCATTTGTTCCTGAAATATCGCTGACGCTAACCAATGTTTCTCAAGGCAGCGCCGGCGAGAAGGCCGGGTTAGAAGTTGGCGACACCTTGATCGAAGCCAACGGTGCGAAGATAAACCATTGGCAGCAAGTTGTGGAGTTGATACAAAGCCATCCCAATCAGCCAGTTTCATTGGTTGTTGTGCGTGATGAACAACGCTTGACTATCGAGCTTACGCCTGACGTTCGTGAGTTACCGCAAGGCAAAACGATAGGTTTTGCGGGAATCGCTCCTAAAGTCGCAGAATGGCCGGAAAGTTATCGATTTGAGCTGCAATATGGTGTATTTGAATCAGTCGGAAAAGCGGTTGAAAAAACACAGCAAGTGATCAACTTAACCGTCAGCATGTTGAAAAAACTGGTGGTCGGTGATGTGGGGTTGAATAATCTGAGTGGGCCGATTTCGATTGCCAAAGGAGCAGGAACTACCGCTGACTATGGTTTGGTCTATTTCTTGGGTTTTCTGGCTCTGATTAGTGTCAACTTAGGCATTATCAATCTAGTACCACTGCCAATGTTAGATGGCGGACACTTACTGTTTTTTGCAATTGAAGCAGTTATTCGTCGTCCTGTCCCAGAGAAGATTCAAGAAATGGGATACCGAATTGGTGGGGCGATCATCTTTTCTTTGATGGCTGTGGCAATATTTAATGATTTTAGTCGCCTGTGATTTGTAACCATTAGGCAGAAGTTGTAGCAAGGAATAACAAGAATAAATATGGCAATGAAACAGATCCTTTTCGCGACACTATTGGCAACCAGCCTCTCAGCACATAGTGCCGAGAATTTCGTAGTGCAGGATATTCAAATTGAAGGGCTTCAACGCGTTGCGCTCGGCGCTGCATTGCTTAAAATGCCCGTTCGAATTGGTGATACCGTTGATGCACAAGATGTCGCGGATATTATCAAAGCACTTTACACTTCGGGCAACTTTGAAGACATCAAAGTATTACGAGACAACAACGTTCTGATCGTTCAGGTTAAAGAACGTCCAACCATTGCAAGTGTTTCCTTCTCTGGAAATAAAGCGATCAAAGAAGAGCAGTTGCAGCAGAATCTTGATGCATCCAATATCCGCATCGGTGAAGCGCTCGATCGTACGACCTTGAGCAACATTGAAAAGGGGTTGGAAGATTTTTACTACAGCGTGGGTAAGTACAACGCGACCGTAAAAGCGGTGGTGACACCTTTACCTCGCAACCGTGCTGACCTTAAATTTGTGTTCAGTGAAGGGGTTTCTGCGAAAATCCAGCAAATCAACTTTATTGGCAATGAAGTGTTTAGTGACCAAGATTTACTGTCACGCTTCAATTTGAATGTCGATGTGGCGTGGTGGAATTTCCTCTCTGATGATAAATACCAAAAGCAGGTCTTAGCCGCTGATATTGAAGCTTTGCGCTCTTTCTACCTCGACCGTGGCTACTTAAAGTTTCAAGTCGATTCCACGCAAGTTGCTATTTCTCCTGATAAAAAAGGCGTTTATATCACTTTAGGCATTAGCGAAGGTCAGCCTTATAAAATCAAAGACGTTAAATTTCGCGGAGAGCTGATTGGCAAAGAGGCTGAATTTACCGCTTTGATCCCGTTTGAAGCCGAGGAAACCTATAACGGCTCACTGGTGACCAAGCTTGAAGAAGATGTAAAACGAGTATTGGGTGAAGCTGGCTATGCTTATCCTCAAGTTCGAACCATCCCAGAATTTAATGATGAAACGCAAGAAGTTTCCTTGGTTGTTCATGTGGAAGCGGGTAAGCGTATCTATGTCCGTGATATTCGCTTTGTCGGTAATAACTCAACCAAAGATGAAGTTTTGCGCCGCGAAATGCGTCAAATGGAAGGCAGTTGGCTGAGCTCTAAAGCGATTGATACGGGTAAGAGCCGTTTGAACCGTCTTGGCTTCTTTGAAACAGTGGATGTGCAAACCGTACGTGTACCTGGTAGTGAAGACCAAGTCGATCTGGTGTACAACGTGAAAGAGGCCAACTCAGGTAGTGTTAACTTTGGTGTCGGTTATGGTACAGAATCAGGCGTGAGTTTTCAGGTTGGTTTACAACAAGACAACTTCATTGGTTCAGGTAATCGAGTTGGCATCAATGCCATGATGAACGACTATCAAAAGAACATCAGTTTAGATTACCGTGATCCCTACTGGAACCTTGATGGTGTCAGTTTGGGTGGTAAGATTTTCTATAACCAATTTGAGGCTTCTGAAGCTGGTATTGTTGATTATACCAATGAAAGCTACGGCACAAGTTTAACGTGGGGTTTCCCATTTGACGAATTAAACCGTTTTGACCTCGGTATCGGTTACACGCACAACAAGATCGGTAATATCGATGAGTATGTGCAAGTTAGTCAATTCTTACAGTCTCAAGCGAGTAACCGTAGCGATGATGGCAGTTTGATCACCAATGACTTTGACGTCAACATCTCATGGACGCGCAATAATTTAAACCGAACCATTTTCCCAACAGCGGGGAATCACCAACGCGCTTTCTACAAGATGACAGTGCCGGGCTCAGACGTAAAGTATTTCAAAGCGCAGTACGATGTCCGCCAGTATTTCCCATTAACCAAAAAACATGAGTTTTCACTCTTGCTAAGAGGACGCTTAGGGTATGGTAATGGTTACGGGAAAACGGATGGTAACGATAACTTGTTCCCATTCTATGAAAACTATTATGCAGGTGGCTTTACCACTTTGCGTGGTTTTGGATCTAACTCGGCTGGACCGAAAGCGATTTATAACGATGCGACAGGCTGTAATGGCAATAATGGTGGCAACAACCGCTGCTATAGCGCAACAGATGACTCTGTCGGTGGTAACGCGGTCGCGCTGGCCAGCGTAGAGCTGATTGTACCGACGCCATTTGCCTCTGATGAAACTCGTAGCCAAATTCGCACCAGCATCTTCTTCGATATGGCCAGCGTTTGGGATACAGAGTTCGATTACAAAGATGAGAAACTCGGTTATGGTGATCAGTATTATTACGATTACTCAGATCCAATGAATTACCGTTCCTCTTATGGTGCGGCACTACAGTGGATGTCACCTATGGGGCCATTGGTATTTTCAATTGCAAAACCTATTAAAATTTATGAAGGTGATAATGAAGAGTTCTTCACTTTCACGATCGGCAGAACATTCTAATTAGAGGAAAGTATTTTGAAAAAAGCGATTCAAGCGGCAGGATTGGGCCTAGTTGTACTGAGTTCATCATTTTTTGCGCAAGCCGCTGAGGCGGCGCAGAAAGTAGGTTACATTAATACTGCGCAAGTATTCCAAGCATTACCTCAACGAGAAGTTGTGCTGCAAAAATTACAAGAAGAGTTTAAAGATAAAGGGGCAGAGCTACAGTCAATTCAAGCTGAAGCAAAAACCAAAATTGAAAAACTTAAACGTGATGGCGAACTGCTAGGTCAAGATGAGATCGAGAAGCTGCGTATTGAAATTGGTCAATTAGACAGCAAGTACAAAATCAAAGCGCAAGCGTTAGAGCAAGCCTCAGCGCGTCGTGAGAGTGAAGAGAAGCAAAAACTCTTCATGGTGATTCAAGACGCTGTGAAGAAAGTTGCGGAAAAAGAAGGTTATGACATCGTTGTTGACGTGCAAGCTATGCAATATGGTAAGCCGGACTACAACTTATCAGAGAAAGTAATTAAACAACTAAAATAATATTATTATGGCAAAACTTACTTTAGCCGAATTGGCAACCATCACCGGGGGAGAGCTGTTTGGTGATGGCTCTGCGACAGTTTCCGCTGTCGCACCTATGGATAAGGCGCAGGAAGGTTACGTAACTTTCCTCTCTAATCCCAAATATAATAAACACCTTGGTCAATGCCGCGCAACGGTGATTATGGTCAAGGCTAGTGAACGTGAATTGTGTACAACCAATGTATTGGTCGTCGCTGATCCATACGTTGCTTTTGCAAAGGTGGCGCAAGCGCTGGACACGACACCGCGACCTGCGAGTGATATCAGCTCTTCGGCGGTTGTTGCACCGGATGCCCAGCTAGGGCAGAACGTTTCTATTGGTGCAAACGCGGTCATTGAGACGGGCGTGCAACTGGGCGATAACGTCTCCATTGGTGCCGGCTGTTTCATCGGTAAAAACGCCAAAATTGGCGCTAACACCCAGTTGTGGGCAAATGTCAGCGTTTACCACGAAGTGGAAATTGGCTCGGCGTGCCTTATTCAGTCAGGTGCCGTGATTGGTTCTGATGGTTTTGGCTATGCCAATGAGAAAGGTGAGTGGATTAAAATTCCGCAAATTGGCACAGTCCGGATCGGTAATCGAGTTGAAATCGGTGCCTGCACGACAATTGATCGTGGCGCATTAGATGACACGATTATTGAAGATAACGTCATTCTCGATAACCAATTACAGATTGCACATAACGTCTGTATTGGCTATGGCACTGCAATTGCTGGCGGTACCATCATTGCTGGCAGCACCCACATAGGCAAATATTGCATTATTGGTGGCGGTGCGGTGATCAATGGCCATATCGAGATTGTTGATGGGGTCACCATTACTGGCATGGGAATGGTGATGCGCAGCATCACCGAGAAAGGCATGTTCTCTTCTGGTATTCCGTTGCAACCGAACAAAGAATGGCGTAAAACTGCCGCTCGCGTTCACCGTATCGAAGATATGCACAAGCGACTTAAAGCACTTGAAAAGTACTTAGAGCAGGAAGCGGAATCCTAATTCTACTTTTTCCCGATTAGGCTCGCCAATTGCGAGTCTTTTTCGTCTATAATGCCAAATAATTTTTGAAAGTTTTACTGTATAGGAATATGACTTTGACGACTGAAACGAAAACGATGCACATCACTGAAATTCAGAGGCTGCTTCCTCACCGTTACCCATTTCTGTTGATTGACCGTGTAATTGACTTTGAAGAAGGCAAATACCTTGTTGGCTTGAAAAATGTGTCAGTTAATGAACCTCAGTTCACTGGTCATTTTCCGCAGTTACCTATTTTTCCAGGTGTGCTGATTTTAGAAGCAATGGCACAAGCAACGGGCCTACTAGCATTCAAAACCTTTGGGGCACCGAAAGATAACGAATTGTATTACTTTGCTAGTATTGATAATGCGAAGTTTCGTAAGCCTGTAAGTCCTGGCGACCAACTGATCATCGAAGTGCAGTTCATTAAAGAGCGTCGTGGTATTGCGTTGTTTAATGGCGTAGCGAAAGTTGATGGTGAGGTTGTGTGTTCAGCTGAAATGAAATGTGCTCGTAGAGAGTTTTAATATGATTCATGAAACTGCACAAATCCACCCAAGTGCGGTGGTTGAAGATGGCGCTATCATCGGAGCTAACGTCACTGTTGGTCCATTTACTTACATCACCTCTGGGGTAAGCATTGGCCAAGGTACGGAAGTGATGTCGCATGTGGTCATCAAAGGAAACACCGTCATTGGTGAAGAGAACCGTATTTTCCCTCACGCCGTCATTGGCGAAGAGAACCAAGATAAGAAATATGGTGGTGAAGATACACGAGTCGTCATTGGTGATCGCAATGTTATTCGTGAAGCGGTGCAAATTCACCGTGGTACTATGCAAGATAAAACACAAACAGTTGTTGGCAACGACAACCTATTGTGTGTGAATGCCCATATTGCGCACGATGTGATTGTTGGTAATCATACGCACATTGGTAACAACGCAATTCTTGGCGGCCATGTGACGGTCGGTGACTATGCCGGTGTTATGGCGTTGTCGGCGATTCATCCTTTCTGTAGCGTTGGTGCTTATGCCTATATCGGTGGTTGTTCTGCAGTGGTGCAAGATGTCCCTGCTTACGTGTTAGCACAAGGTAACCATGCTTCACCATTTGGCCTTAACCTTGTTGGTTTGAAGCGAAATGGTTTTGAAAAAGCCGAAATTCGCGCGCTACAAAAAGCGTATAAAGAGATTTACCGATCAGGTAAAACGCAAGCAGAGGTCTTACCTATATTGGTTGAGATGGCGAAAGAGTACCCATCGATTCAACGTTTTACTGATTTACTAGAAAAAACTGAGCGTGGCATTATTCGTTAGTTCGCCACTGAGTTTTGATTAATATCCGAAGATCGCTACTTGTTTAGCGATCTTTTGTCTTTTTGACGCCGCATAACGGCTGAGCGGATTCTGTTAGGAAACGATATGCACTCACATGAAAATCCCCTAAGAATCGGTATTGTTGCCGGAGAGCTTTCTGGCGATACATTAGGAGAAGGCTTTATTCAAGCCATCAAGCAGCAATACCCCAATGCACAATTTGTCGGTATTGGTGGCCCTAAGATGATTGCTCAAGGTTGTGAATCTTTATTTGATATGGAAGAGCTAGCCGTGATGGGGCTGGTTGAGGTGCTTGGCCGCTTACCGCGTTTACTGAAAGTTAAAGCGCAGTTGGTGAAGTATTTTAAAGCCAATCCGCCGGATGTGTTTGTTGGTATTGATGCACCAGATTTTAATTTACGATTAGAGCTTGATCTCAAAAAAGCGGGCATCAAAACCGTCCACTACGTGAGCCCATCTGTATGGGCATGGCGTCCCAAACGTATTTTTAAAATCGATGCAGCGACCGATCTAGTGTTGGTATTTCTTCCGTTTGAAAAAGCGTTTTACGACAAGTATCAGGTTGCGTGCGAATTTGTCGGCCATACACTGGCCGATGCCATTCCACTGCAACCCGATAAAATCGCCGCTCGTGAACTGTTGAAATTAGAGACAAATAAACAGTGGCTGGCTGTGCTACCCGGTAGCCGAGGGGGAGAAGTCGGTTTAATTGCCAAGCCATTTATTGAAACATGTCGACAAATCAAACAGAAATACCCTGATATTGGTTTTGTGGTAGCTGCCGTCAATCTCAAACGTAAACTGCAGTTTGAAACCATTTGGCAGGAGATCGCCCCAGAGCTCGATTTTGTTATTATTGAAGACACCGCGCGCAATGTAATCACGGCCGCAGATGCTGTGCTGCTTGCCTCTGGCACAGTCGCACTGGAATGCATGTTGCTCAAACGGCCGATGGTGGTGGGATACAAAGTGAACTGGCTCACCGGATGGTTGGTTCAGAAGCTTGCGATAACCGAATTTGTTTCACTGCCCAATATTTTAGCCGGAGAAGAACTGGTTCCTGAGTTCATTCTTGATGAATGCGACCCGCAACATCTGTTTCCTGCGGTCGATAGCATGCTCAGCCGTGATAATTCCTCTTTAATTGAACGTTTTACTGAAATGCATCGCTGGATCCGCAAAGGTGCCGATCAACAAGCTGCCAAAGCGGTTTTAAGCTTGATTAACCGTTAACGATTAAAAAGAGCGATTGAAAAATAACGAGAGGAAAATAGACAAGATGGCAGAACAAACACTGACTCCTTTTGAATACCCTAAGGGCTATGTTTTGATTGCAGGAGTGGATGAAGTTGGTCGAGGTCCATTAGTGGGCGACGTAGTGACTGCCGCAGTAATCTTGGATCCGAATAATCCGATTGAAGGTTTAGCAGACTCGAAAAAGTTATCAGAAAAAAAACGCCTAGCGCTTTTTCCTGAAATTCAACAAAAGGCGCTCGCTTGGTCTGTTGGCCGCTGTTCACCAGCTGAAATTGATGAGCTTAATATTCTTCAAGCGACTATGGTGGCGATGCAACGCGCGATTGCAGGTCTAGCGATTCAACCTGATTTGGCTTTAATTGATGGCAACCGTGTCCCACAATTACCGATGCATGGTATCGCAGTCGTCAAGGGTGATATGCGTGTGGCGCAAATCAGCGCCGCCTCAATCATTGCCAAAGTGGTACGCGATAAAGAGATGGAAGCGCTCGATAAATTGTACCCACAATTTGGCTTTGCTCAACATAAGGGCTATCCAACTAAAGCGCATTTTGCCGCGATCGAACAGCATGGTGTCATCGCAGAGCACCGTAAAAGCTTTAAGCCAGTGAAACGCGTGCTGGGAATTGACTAATTGCGGGTGTCAGCCACGAGCAGATTCGCGTAGAATAACCGCCAAATCTTGTACCAAACCTAGCATCTAGGATTTTATTGCATGCCAGAACCAAAGTTTGTCCACCTTCGTGTCCACAGCGACTTTTCTATGATCGATGGCTTGTCCAAAGTGCCACCGCTTGTGAAAAAAGTGGCCGAGATGGGGATGCCTGCCGTAGCGTTGACCGACTTCACGAACTTATGTGGTTTAGTCAAATTTTATGGTACCGCTCATAACTGTGGGGTAAAGCCGATTATCGGTGCAGATTTTGTCATGCAATCCGAGGAGTTTGGTGATGAGCTCACCAAGCTGACGGTTCTAGCGAGTGATAATGTTGGTTATAAAAATCTGACCTTACTGATCTCCGATGCTTATCTACGCGGTCATGTGCAACACCTACCTGTGATTGATAAAGCGTGGCTAGTGAAATATGCAGAAGGCTTGATTGTGCTTTCGGGTGGAAAAAGTGGTGAAATAGGCAAAGCACTGCTTAAAGGTAATCAGGCGTTAGTCGATAAATGTGTCGAGTTTTATCAAACTCATTTTGTCGATCGTTTTTACCTTGAATTGACTCGCACAGGGCGAGCCGACGAAGAGAGCTATCTGCACTTTGCTCTAGAATTGGCTGAAAATAACGATCTGCCCGTCGTTGCAACCAATGAAGTGGTGTTTCTCAGCGAAGAGTTTTTTGAAGCGCATGAAATTCGAGTAGCGATTCATGATGGCTACACCATGGAAGATCCTCGTCGGCCAAAAAATTACAGCCCACAGCAATATTTGCGCACCGAAGCGGAAATGTGTGAGCTGTTTGCCGACATTCCTGAAGCGCTGCAAAACAGTGTTGAGATTGCCAAACGGTGTAATGTTACCGTCCGTTTGGGGGAATATTTCTTGCCCGCCTTCCCAACGGAAGGAATGAAAGAAACCGAATACTTGGTGATGAAATCACAAGAAGGCCTTGAAGAGCGTCTTGAATTTCTGTTCCCCGATCCTGATGTTCGCGCACAACGTCGCCCTGAATATGATGAACGGCTGCAAATTGAGCTCGAAGTGATTAATAACATGGGATTCCCCGGTTATTTCTTGATTGTGATGGAGTTCATCCAGTGGTCAAAAGATAACGATATTCCGGTGGGACCGGGGCGCGGATCGGGTGCGGGTTCATTGGTGGCTTACGCGCTCAAAATTACCGATTTAGATCCACTACAATATGATTTACTTTTCGAACGTTTCTTGAACCCAGAACGGGTCTCAATGCCCGATTTTGACGTCGATTTCTGTATGGATAAACGTGACCAAGTTATTGATCACGTTGCTGAAATGTATGGTCGTGATGCGGTATCACAGATCATCACCTTTGGTACTATGGCTGCCAAAGCGGTCATTCGTGACGTGGGACGCGTGCTTGGTCATCCGTTTGGATTTGTCGACCGCATTTCAAAGCTTATTCCACTAGATCCAGGAATGACACTCGAAAAGGCGTTTAAGGCTGAACCCGCGTTACCTGAGCTGTACAACAATGACGAAGACGTCAAAGAGCTGATTGATAAGTGCCGAATTCTAGAAGGTTGCACGCGTAACGCCGGTAAGCATGCGGGTGGGGTGGTGATCTCCCCAACCACAATTACCGACTTTTCGCCGATTTATGCGGATGCTGAAGGGCATTTCCCCGTCACTCAATTTGATAAGAACGATGTTGAAACCGCAGGCTTGGTCAAGTTTGACTTCTTAGGTTTACGCACCTTAACCATTATCGATTGGGCTCTAGGGCTGATTAACCCGCGCTTACAACGAGAAGGCAAAGAGCCCGTTCGTATTGAAGCTATCCCGTTAGAAGACCCAGTTTCATTTCGTGTATTGCAAAATTCTGAAACCACGGCGGTATTCCAGTTAGAATCGCGCGGCATGAAAGATCTGATCAAACGTCTCCAGCCAGACTGCTTCGAAGATATCATTGCACTAGTGGCCCTGTTTCGCCCTGGGCCTTTGCAATCGGGGATGGTGGATAACTTTATCGACCGTAAACATGGCCGAGAGGCGATCTCCTACCCAGATGAAAAATGGCAACATGAGTCATTAAAAGAAATTCTAGACCCAACCTACGGCATCATCTTGTACCAAGAGCAAGTGATGCAGATCGCCCAAGTCCTAGCCGGATACACACTAGGCGGCGCGGATATGCTGCGCCGTGCGATGGGTAAGAAAAAGCCAGAAGAGATGGCCAAGCAGCGGGCGATTTTTGAAGAAGGTTCGATAAAAAACGGCGTGGATGGCGAATTGTCGATGAAAATCTTCGACTTAGTAGAAAAATTCGCCGGTTACGGGTTTAACAAATCGCACTCTGCGGCTTATGCTCTGGTTTCTTATCAAACCTTATGGTTAAAAACCCACTACCCAGCCGAATTTATGGCGGCAGTAATGACGGCCGACATGGACAACACCGAAAAGGTGGTTGGCTTAGTGGATGAATGTTTACGCATGAATCTTAAAGTGTTACCACCGGATATTAACGCCGGCTTGTACCGCTTTAACGTCGATGAAAATGGCGCGATTGTCTATGGTATTGGCGCGATCAAAGGTGTGGGTGAAGGGCCGATTGAAGCGATTTTAGAAGCGCGCACAGCAGGCGGCTATTTTAAAGATTTGTTTGATTTTTGCGCCAGAATTGATTTGAAAAAAGTCAATAAGCGTGTGATTGAAAAGCTTATTTATGCGGGTGCTTTGGATCGTTTAGGCCCACACCGTGCTGCCATGATGGCCTCATTAAATGATGCTGTGAAAGCGGCCAGCCAATTCCACCAAGCTGAAGCCTTTGGTCAGGTTGATATGTTTGGTGTATTGACTGATGCGCCAGAAGAAGTAGAACATAAATATACGCAAGTCCCCGAGTGGCCTGAGAAAGTTTGGCTTGAAGGTGAGCGCGATACATTGGGCCTTTATTTGACCGGGCATCCAATAAACGCACATATTAAGGAACTTGCGAAGTACACCAGTTGTCGACTAAAAGATGCCACGCCAACGCGACGCGATCAATCCGTCACTTTAGCGGGGTTAGTGATTGCAGCTAAAGTGATGACCACCAAGCGTGGTACGCGGATTGGTATCATGACGTTAGATGATCGTTCAGGACGTATGGAAGTGATGTTATTCTCTGATGCGTTAGAGCGGTATGCAGAGCTGTTAGAAAAAGATAGAATTTTAGTGATTTCTGGACAGGTCAGCTTTGATGACTTCAATGGTGGCCTTAAAATGTCGGCGCGCGAAGTCATGGACTTGGGCAGTGCGCGTGAAAAATATGCCCGTGGCTTGTCGATATCGATTGAACAATCACAGATAGACAGCCAGTTTTTTGAGCGCTTTAGTCAGATCTTAGAGCCTCACCGAGCAGGGACTATACCTGTCAATGTATACTACCAACGCGCAGAGGCGAGAGTGCGACTCACTCTTGGTACGCAGTGGCGTGTAACCCCAAGTGATACATTGTTAGACGAATTGAAACAGCTACTTGGCAAAGATCAGGTAGAACTCGAATTTAACTAAAATTTGGCGTCAAATATGTTGAACGCTGAGTATAAAAGGATCGGTAGATGAGCCTAAATTTTCTAGAATTTGAAAAACCAATTGCTGAACTTGAGGCTAAAATTCAGGCGCTACGCGACGTGTCTCGCCATGGTGGTGATAAGTCCGTTGATCTCGACAAAGAGATCGAACAGCTAGAAAAGAAAAGCTTAGAGCTTAAGAAGAAAATCTTTGGTGATTTAGGGGCATGGCAAGTAGCTCAATTGGCACGCCATCCACAACGCCCTTACACGCTTGATTACATCAACCATGTCTTCACTGAGTTTGACGAGTTGGCTGGTGATCGCGCTTTTGCTGATGACAAAGCGATTGTCGGCGGCATTGCTCGTTTAGAAGGACGTCCGGTGATGGTGATTGGTCACCAAAAAGGACGTGAAACGAGAGAAAAAGTAAGACGTAACTTCGGAATGCCAAAACCAGAAGGTTATCGTAAAGCACTGCGTTTAATGAAAATGGCTGAACGTTTTGGCATGCCTATTATTACCTTCATTGATACCGCAGGTGCTTATCCTGGTGTTGGCGCTGAAGAACGTGGTCAATCTGAAGCGATTGCTACAAACCTAAAAGTGATGTCAGGCTTGAAAGTGCCAGTAATTTGTAATGTTGTTGGTGAAGGTGGCTCTGGTGGTGCTTTGGCGATTGGCGTGGGTGACTACGTGAACATGCTGCAATATTCCACTTACGCGGTAATTTCGCCAGAAGGATGCGCTTCAATCTTGTGGCGAGATTCAGATAAAGCGCCGCAAGCGGCTGAAGCGATGGGCTTAGTCGCTCCTCGCTTAAAAGAGCTTGAGCTGATTGATGAAATTATCGAAGAACCATTAGGTGGCGCGCATCGCGATCCAATACAAATGGCCGCCAACATGAAAGCAACACTGCTAAAACAGCTTGCTGATTTAGAGCCGCTGAATGAAGAAGCATTATTGGCTCGTCGTTATCAACGTTTGATGAACTACGGCTACTGCTAAATAGCAGAGCGGACAATAAATAAAAAGGGTTGGATTCTGTCCAGCCCTTTTTTATCGGCCCGATTTCAGGACTGGTTTGCTTGGCGCGTTTCAAGGTAAACTGGCATCAATTCCTCTTAGCACTGAAAACCCATGTCTGAACTTTATTCGCTATTTTCACACGTTATCAATCGTCATCGCTTAGCAAGCAGCCAATTAGTCTTGGGTTTTAGTGGTGGCATGGACTCGCGGGTGATGCTTGAACTATTGGCGCAATATCGTGACGAAACCTCCTGTGAGTGCTGCGCTGTTTATGTTCATCATGGATTAAGTCAACATGCCGATGAGTGGGCCAAACAGTGCCAGCGCTGGGCCCAACACGCCGCGATCCCTTTTTTTATTGAACGGGTGCAACTCGATACCGCTAGCGGTGAAAGTGTGGAGTCATTGGCGCGTACGGCGCGTTACCAAGTTTTAGCGAAATACATTAACACTGACGATTTGTTGCTAACTGGACAGCATAGCGATGATCAGATCGAGACATTTTTGCTCGCGTTAAAGCGTGGTAGTGGACCCAAAGGACTCTCTTCGATGGCACAAGCGATGCCATTTGGCGCGGGGAAAATCGTCCGTCCTTTGCTTGCGGCGACTCGCGTACAGATCGAAAGCTTTGCCGTAACCCAGAATTTGGATTGGGTCGAGGACGAAAGTAACCAAGATACCCGTTTTGATCGTAATTTTATCCGCCATCACATCACGCCAGTTCTTACGCAGCGCTGGCCGCATATTCACCAAGCGGTTGCTCGTAGTGCGACATTGTGTGCTCAGCAGCAGGTGTTGCTTGAAGAGCTGCTACAAGAGGCAATGCAAGAGGCAAAAATGCCTGATGGTAGTTTATCAATTACCGCGCTTTCTCATCGCAGCGAATTAGCACGCTATCAATTGCTAAGAATGTGGCTTGCTCAATTGGGGGAGCCAATGCCGACTCAAGAACATTTAGCGATGATTTGGCAACAAGTGGCGTCTGCGCGTATTGATGCGAATCCTCGTCTTAAACTAGGGCAAAGTGAGATCCGCCGCTTTGACCAAAAGCTATATTGCATCCAAACTTATCAAGACATTTCAGATTGGCAGGCGATGATTGTGCCCGATCAATCATTAACCTTGCCTGATGGACTAGGTAATCTGACGTTATCGTCTCATGGTGCTAGCAAGGGAATAGCCTTGCCTGATGATTGCCATCAATTAAGCGTTACGTTTAATCCTGAAGGGCTGGCAGCATGCCCTGTCGGACGAGTGGGAAGTCGAAAGCTAAAAAAATTGTTTCAAGAGTATGGCGTGCCCAGTTGGTTACGACGAAGAACGCCAATATTGATGCATCGGAATCAAGTGGTTGCGATTGCAAATTTATTTGTTGATCGTGACTTCAGTGGGCAAGATTGTGAACTCATCTGGGACAAATGAACGCTTTTCATGCAAAATTCGTATAAAACATACCATGAATATGGACATAAAGGTGGAGCAATGAAAAAAGTCGCGATTGGAATAGTTATGGGTTTAACGTTGTTAGCGGGAAGTGCGTTTGCTGGAGACCCAGCCGCAGGGCAAGCCAAAGCAGCTATCTGCGCGGCGTGTCACGGCGCAGACGGGATTGCCCTTATTCCGGGATACCCAAATCTAAAAGGGCAAAATGAGCAATACCTTATCTCATCAGTTAAAGCCTACAAGAATAAAGAGCGTAATGGTGGTTTAGCCGTCGTAATGCAAGCGCAAGCGGCAATGCTCAGTGATGCCGATATTGAAAACTTAGCGGCCTATTTCGCAAGTCTTAAGTAAATGACAGTGAACGGGTTTCAATCAGCCCAAGCGTTGCTTGGGCTTTTTATTGATTGTTTTTTTTTGCTAGCAGATAATGCCACCAATTGACGAAAGTGTAAGGGATGAACATGAAAAAAATCGAAGCCATTATTAAGCCATTTAAACTTGATGACGTCCGCGAAGCGTTAGCTGAAGTCGGGATCACGGGTATGACTGTTTCTGAAGTAAAAGGATTTGGTCGTCAGAAAGGGCATACTGAATTGTACCGTGGCGCTGAGTACATGGTGGATTTCTTACCTAAAGTGAAGCTTGAAATTGTGGTGACTGACGATGTCGCTGATCGCTGCGTTGACACCATTATTGAGACGGCGCAAACGGGAAAAATTGGTGATGGTAAAATTTTCATTACCAATATTGAACGAGTGGTACGAATTCGTACCGGTGAAGAAGACGAAGACGCTATTTAGCCGTACACCGAGAAGAAGGGAGCCAATGGCTCCTTTTTTGTCTCTTTATTAATACATCCCTACCAATTTTGTTGAACGTTATGAAAAGAAAATATCTGCTTGTTTTGCCGCTGTTGCTGATTACCGCGGCTGTGGTTAGTTTTTTCTCTATTTTTACTATTCCTTCAACGCCGCAATTGTTGACTATTGATGGGAAAAACGCTTCATCTCCACTGATTTGTTACGATAATCCAAACGCTCGCGCAATTGATGTGCGTGGTCAGCTTAATGTACTGGTTTGGAATATCTATAAACAAAATAGAGCAACATGGCAAAGTGAGCTGGATAAATTCAGCCAAGATGCCCAATTGGTGTTGCTACAAGAAGCGAGCATGACCTTGTCATTGAAAGAGTGGATCAGCCAAAAGCAGTGGGGGGGGACGCAAGCGGATGCTTTTCGTGTTTTTGGTGAATCAGCCGGAGTGTTAAATCTTGGCAGGCAGATGCCAGTATTAGCGTGTGCTTACACCGAATTAGAGCCTTGGTTGCGCTTACCCAAATCGGCGATTTACGCCCTGTACCGTTTAAGTGATGGTCAAACTCTGGCGGTTGTAAACCTGCATGCAGTGAACTTTACCTATGGAACGCAAGAGTATACCAATCAGTTGGAAGCGTTACTCGTTCAATTAAAAACACATCAAGGGCCGGTGATTGTCGGTGGCGATTTTAATAGCTGGAGTCAAGCAAGAATGGACACATTAACCACTGCATTAAATCGTGTGGGTTTGAAGGACGTGTCGTTCGAACCCGATCACCGTGTTCAGTTTGTGACGGGCTTGGTGCTTGATCATCTTTTTTATCGTGGTTTAACACTGCTCAATGCCAAAGCGCCCGTAACGGACGCTTCTGATCATAACCCACTATTGGCGAGTTTTAGTTTATAACCACTTTCTAACTGATGGCGATGTACAGCGCCCAAATCAGGTAATAGCCAATCCAAGGCAGCGCCGAAATCACCAGAGCTTGGCCGCGTTCAAGCTCTGTCCATGCGCCCACCGCCGCGTAGCCAAGTACGATGTACCAAGGCAAAAGCAGTGGAAAGGAGCTGGCAAATTGAGACCAATCATTAGTCAGTGGCAACTTAATTAGGCCATTTAAACTATTAAGGTCAGCAGCGTAAGTCATCACGTGGCCATGTTTGAGTAATAAGCTCGCGTAACTGGCGAGATCGCCCAACACGGCTGGGAAAGTGATGACAGCACTTGCGGCAAACCAACGCCAGAAACCGTGCTGATGTTGGCTCTGCTTGGTCGCCAAATTGAACCATAATGCCAACATGAAAATCGTTAGCGTGCGGCCTACCACATCACTGATAATTTCGCTTGCCATCAAGGTGTTGGCATCTAACATTTCAAGCTGAGCGGGGTTGATCATAGCCAACTGCGCCGAGAGCCCCGCTTTTAACCATTCAAGGTTAACTACGTCAAAATAAGCCCCCCAAAATAGAAAGGGACTCAGGATTAAAAAGAGATAAGGTTGCCAACCCCACATGCCGCGTTGATAAAGGGCTAAAAAACAAGACGTGGGGGAACGGAAAATATCCACCAACATGATTAACGGGTTACTGGAAGGATTCATACACTGACCTTAGTGACATCGACGTAGAGCTTGAGTTTTTGGCCCGGCTTTAAGTACTTTTGGTTTGCAAGCTCGTTCCATTTTACAATGTCGAGGCTTTTGACTTTAAACTTATTAGCGATGGCGCTGAGTGTATCGCCGCTACGCACTTGATAAAAGACGGTGCGAATGATGGCACCCTCACTGCTATTTTTCCAAATGACCAGTTTTTGGCCAATCTTCAACGTGTCTCTTGGCCCCATACCGTTCCATTTTGCTAAGGACTGATGGGAAACATTGTGCTGTTTGGCAATGCTCCATAAGCTATCACCTTTGGCTACCGTATGAGACAGCTTATACTGACCACGGGCCATCGCTTGCGTTTTTGCCAAGCGGTTACTGGCACTGAGTGCGTATGCTTTTTCGTCTTTTACGGATGTTGGGATCATTAAATACTGCCCAACGCGAATGACGTTGCCATTGAGATTGTTGGCCGTCTGAATCACTTTGCTGGTGGTATTGTGCTGTTGAGCAATCACACTCAAGCTATCGCCGGATTTTACCTTGTAGCGTACTAACTTCATCCCCTTACCGCGATTCTCTTCAACTTTCTGAGCAAAGCGTTCCACTTTATCTACTGGGATAAGCAGTTGATGAGGTCCCGTCGGCGAGGTCGCCCATTGATTGTAAGCTGGGTTGTAACTTTGCAACTCTTTCACGCTCATTCCGGCGTAATTGGCGGCAATGGCAAGATCAAGCTGTTCTTGAGGGTCGACTAACGTTAACACTGGTTTGTTAGCGATTGCTGGGATTTCAATGCCATATTTTTCTTGATTGGCAACAATATCGGCCAGTGCGAGTAATTTAGGGACGTAGCCTGTGGTTTCATCGGGTAAGTCGAGTGAGAAAAAGTCGGTTGGTTTACCAGCCTTGTGATTTTTACGAATCGCGCTAGAGATCCGCCCACCACCGCTGTTATAGGCGGCAATCGCATGGCTCCAATCACCATCAAAACGCTTATTTAATGCAGTGAGATAATCCAAAGCCGCATCGGTGGCGGCGTCTACATCTCGTCTTCCGTCATACCAAAAATTTTGCTCTAGGCCATACATCTCTCCCGTACTCGGCACAAATTGCCACAGCCCCGCAGCGCTACCGTGTGAGTAGGCAAAGGCATCAAACGAGCTTTCAACAATAGGTAAGAGTGCTAACTCAAGTGGTAAGCCGCGCTGCTCAATTTTCTCAGTGATAAGGTAAAGAAATGGCTTTGCTCGCTCGGCAACAGTTTGTAGGTGATTAGGGTGTTTAAGATACCAAGTTCGATAATAATTCACTGATTTATGATCTGGGATATCCATCGACAACTGCATTGCGATGCGCTGCCATACGTCCGCTTGCTCTTGTGGCGTGATCACTTTCGGCGTTGTCTTTTTTGCAGATGACGACTTTTGTTTAGCCATCTCTTTTTGTGTCTGAATCTGAGGGCTATTTGCCTCTTTGGCATTTGGCGCTGTTGTTTGGTCTGTTGGCTGAGTGATTTGGCACCCCGCTAACAAGAGCACCATCACCCAGCTAAATTGAAATCGCATCTATCTCAGCCCTTTGACTTAATGGCTGCTGATAATACTTGGCACTTTATTGCTATGACAAGCAGCAAATCGTCAAAATTCGTTCTTCCACTCACGTAACGCGGTAAAAATTGATAGAGGATCGGTTTGTTGAGTACGATTCGCGACGGATTTCATCACACTCTCTTGCTGGGTCCGCAAAAATGGATTGATCCATTTTTCTTGGCGGATCGTGGTCGGTAATGTCGATTTCTGCTGGGCTCGGAGCCGGTTGACGGTATCTCGATACTGTTGAAGTTGGTCATTATCGGGCTCAACGGCTAAAGCAAATGCGACGTTACTTGCGGTATATTCGTGCGCGCAATAGACCTCAGTCTCTTCTGGCAATGCGGCAAGTTTACACAGTGACGTAAACATTTGCTCCATTGTGCCCTCAAAAACACGGCCACACCCTGCGGAGAACAGTACATCGCCACAAAACAGTTTATTGTCACCGACATAGCCTATGTGGCCTTTTGTGTGTCCTGCGAGATCAAGCACCATAAAGATTTCATTGAACAGTTCTAGCTGATCGCCAGCTTCAACCGCGTGCGTTAAGGTAGGAATAGGTTCATGAGCGGGACCAACAACGTTAATGCTGGGAAACTGGCGAACCAGTTCTGCAACACCACCAATGTGATCATGGTGATGGTGGGTAATTAATATTGCTTCGAGCGTTAATTGATGCTTCGAGAGGTACTCAAGCACTGGTGCTGCATCACCGGGATCGACCACAGCACAACGCTGATCGCTATTTTGGATCAGCCAGATGTAATTATCATTAAATGCGGGTATGCTTTTGATCTGTAACATGAGTATCTCCAATCACCGAGGTGAAATAGGTTATCGATGAAGCCAGCGCGTAGCGAAAAAAAATTAGATAAGCCTCATTCTTGGTCCCAACTTAAAAATGGCCAGTGGGTTAGTGATTCTATTCAGACTCGGCTTGATGAATGGTGCTCTAAATTATTTGGCTATCATATGCTTAAGCTCGGTGGTTTGAGTTGTGAGCTTGCCAGTTGCAACTGCAATATTCAACACCAAGTTCATCTTGATATTGAAAACCCACTCCATACGGTGATTGCCGATAGCTACGAACTGCCTTTTCTCGAAAAGAGTTTTGATGTGGCTATTTTAGCGCACCAACTGGATTATTGTGGCGATCCGCACCGTATCTTACGCGAAGTTGATCGCGTGATGATGGATGATGGCTACATCATTATTACGGGGTTTAATCCAATCAGTTTTACGGGGATCGCAAGTTTGATGCCTTGGCGAAAACATAACTTACCTTGGAGCGGTCGTATGTTTACCGCTAACCGAATTAAGGACTGGCTGAGTGTCTTGAACTATCAAGTGATTGACTGTGACCAATATGCCCTTTTTCCGATGCAAAAATATCAACCCATGTGGGCGTGGTTGGAAAATGGTATTGGCGACTGGGCCGCTCCATTTGGTAGCCTGTATTTCATCGTAGCGCGCAAACGTACTTATCCCTTGAAACCGATTAAACCTCATTGGCGTTTTAAACGGCGTCTTTCGCCAGTTAGCCTGAACTACCGTTTATCAACTCAGAACCAAGATAAGGCCTGTTACCCTTATTCGGATGCTTGATACCCAATATCGTCTTCGGTTGGATTTTCTGCTGCATTGCGTGCTAATTCATCGCACATTTCATTTTCACGATGACCCGCATGGCCTTTCACCCAGCGCCAGTCAATAGTATGGCGGGCGCTTTCTTTATCGAGTGCTTGCCATAAATCGGAATTCTTCACTGGTTTTTTATCCGATGTTTTCCAACCGCGTTTTTTCCAGTTGTGGATCCACTGAGTAATACCTTGACGAACGTATTGGCTGTCTGTGGTGAGAATAACATTACATGGCTCTTTCAGTGTTTGCAGTGCAACCACTGCCGCTAACATTTCCATTCGGTTGTTAGTGGTGAGTCGGTAGCCTTTGGCTAACGTTTTTTCGGTTTCTTTGTAACGAAGGACAACCCCATAACCACCCGGGCCAGGATTACCTAAGCAAGATCCATCAGTGAAAATTTCCACCTGTTTTGTCATGATTTGATACTATTAGGTTACGCACATTATTGGCATAGTCTGACATACATATCCTTATGAATACTAGCAGCAATTCCCAATCCCAACGTATCGTCGTTCTCGATACGGAAACCACGGGTATGAACCGTGAAGGCGGCCCTCACTATGAAGGACACCGCATTGTTGAAATCGGTGCCGTTGAAATTATCAACCGCAAGCTGACAGGCCGCCACTTCCATGTCTACCTGAAACCCGATCGTGAGATTCAGTTAGAAGCGATTGAAATCCACGGTATTACCGATGAGTTTTTGATGGACAAACCGCAATATCGCGATGTGCATCAAGAGTTTTTAGATTTCATCAAGGGAGCTGAGCTGGTGGCACACAACGCTCCCTTCGACGTCGGTTTTATGGATTACGAGTTTCGCAAGCTCGACGCTAAAATCGGTAAGACGGAGCAGTATTGCAAAGTGACCGATACGCTTGCTATGGCAAAGCGTATTTTCCCCGGTAAACGCAATAACTTGGATATACTTTGTGATCGTTATGGTATCGATAACTCACATCGTACCTTGCACGGTGCATTGCTCGATGCGGAGATATTAGCGGACGTTTATCTGCTGATGACTGGCGGGCAAACCTCGTTACAGTTCAGTGCCGGAACGCGCAGTGATGGCAGTGTGGGAGGAGAGTCAATAAAACGAGCTGTCGCAGGTCGGAAAAAGCTAAAGGTTTTGCAGGCTTGTGCCGATGAATTACAAGCACACCAAGAAAGATTGGATCTAGTCGAAAAGAGTGGAAGTTGCCTTTGGCGTCAGTAGGAGAAAATATGTTGAGGATAATGGTGGCTATTGCTGCGCTAATGTGGAGTATTGGCGTTTTTGCGGCAAATCCCTCCTCGATGTCGCTACTCGATAATCGTTTTCGAGTGGATCCAACCATTTCACAAATTACTTTTGTCGTGTATCGCGAAAAGTCATCTCAGCCAGTGGTGCTTGTGCGGCCAGATGGTAAGAAATATTACGCGTGGCGGTACGATGAGAATATGCGTTGGTATCAAGAACCCACAATGGATATCATTTCAATTGATAAGCCAATGCCTGGCCCTTGGCAGGCTATAGGAAAGGTTTCGCCACAAAATAGCATTAAGCTAATCTCACACTTGCAATTGGATACAGATGTATTTCCTAGCCGTTTGTATCATGGTGAAGAATTAAAATTTACAGCTCGCTTAACCTCCGACGGTAAGCCTTTATTGTTGAGAGACTTTCTCGATAGAGTCAACTTAAAAGTGACTTTTACTAAGTTCGTTGAAAATGAAGAAGAACTGATCAAAGAGGCGCGTCCATTACCTGAGGTTATTGGTGAATTTGCTGATGATGGACGTGGTTTAGATGAACAGCCAGGTGATGGCATTTTCACTGTAGCGCTGCCTATCACTCCAATGCCGGGTAAGTATCGCGTTAGGATCACCTCTGGCAACGGCGTGTTTTTACGCGCCCAAGAGCAAGAGGTGCTGGTTTACCCAGCTCCAGTATCAACCACCTTTATCCAATCTCGTGTTGATGGTGCGCCACATCAAATTGTTTTTTCGGGTGAGCAAGGAATGATAGCCCCAGGCTCCATCGTTGCCCATGTCGAACATGCGAATATTTATGATGATATCTTTATTACTGAGGGGCAGTCAGAAAAAGAGGCGCTAAAGTTAAGTTTAGAAATTCCATACAATGGAGACAACGGTAACTATCGTTGGTCTGGAAAGTTGTATGCGACAGAGCTTGCCAGCCAGCGTCCACTTTACTTCCCGCTTGCTGAGCATACTTACAGCGTGGTTGATGATGTCAACATTGAGGAGACTCGCCGTTTGCAGATGGAAGAAGAAATCCAGCAGCGTAAGCTTGAACAGGAGCAGTTGATTATTCAGATGAGAGAAGAGGCAACGAGCCGCAGTATTATGTTCATCGTGATTGGTAATATTGGTGCGATATTGATTGGGCTTTTGGCGTGGTTTGTGATGCGTAAGATTAAAGCGAAAAAGGCGTTGCAACCCGAATTACAGTTGAATATGCCGAAGAAATAACAAGGGATGTTGCCGAGTTGGCAACCTCTTGATTCTGTATTCCAGTCATAAAAAAGGGCGTTTAAAACGCCCTTTGACATTCAATAGATTGACTTACGCAACATCATTCATTACCGGATATTGAGGCTTTGCGGCCAGTTCCTGTGGCGCAAAATCATCGACATTAATGGTATACAAACGATGAGCCTCAGCTTCCGTTAATAGCTGTGCTTCTTGTTCGGTTAGAATTTTTTGTTGTAAGCCAATGGCGGCCACTTCATCTAAACGCAAGAATGGACGGCGTTGATTGGTGACGCTGCACACTTTATCGAACAAAGGCTCTGCACGTAAAATGATGTCCAGTGCTTGTTCAATCTTACCCGCCGCATTATGCGCCGTTGGGGCGAGATATTGGTTGCGACCGATGCGTGAACGAGTTTCACTCGGTGTTTGCAGGATCTGCGCAACTTGGCTATCTAATTTATCACTAGGTGCTTTGCGTACTCGACCAATCGGCATCAACAATATACGAAGTACCTTACCAATCGCTTTATTCGGGAAGTTGGCTAAGAATTCATCAATGGCGACTTCCGTCTGCTTCAAACTGTCTTGCAGGCCCCAATGAACCAAAGGAAGATCCTCCACGGGACGACCATCATTTTCAAAACGCTTAAGTGTGGCAGAACTGAGGTAGAGTTGGCTCAAAATATCGCCAAGGCGTGCTGACAAGCGCTCTTTACGTTTGAGAGAGCCTCCCAATACAGCCATCGAAATATCAGAAAGCAGTGCTAAGTTAGCGCTGTAACGGTTTAGTTGTTGATAGTAGCGTTTGGTTGCATCATTAGTCGGTGCAGATGAACCAAAACCATCGGTGACACCAAACCAAATACTGCGCACAAGATTACTCATGGTGAAGCTGACGTGACCTGCAAGAGCGGCGTCAAATTTCTCAACGGCATCAGAATCTTGTGAATAAGCGGCGTTCATTTCTTCTAAAACATAAGGATGACAACGGATAGCGCCTTGACCAAAGATGATCATTGAGCGAGTCAGAATATTGGCCCCTTCGACGGTTACGGCAATCGGTGCACCTTGGTAGCTGCGAGCTAAAAAGTTAGCAGGACCAATACAAATGCCTTTCCCGCCCACGATATCCATTGCATCAATAATGCTGCGTTGACCACGGTGGGTACAGTGGTATTTGACTATAGCGGAAATGACCGAGGGTTTTTCGCCCAGATCAATACCAGCTACGGTTAAATTGCTCGCCGCATCCATCACATAAGCGTTACCACCTAAACGTGCTAATGGCTCTTCGACACCTTCCATATGGCCAATTGGTTGCTTAAATTGACGACGAATCCGAGCGTAAGCTCCTGTTGCTAGCGCCGCAGTTTTAATTCCGCCCGTCGAGTTAGAAGGTAACGTAATGCCACGTCCAACCGATAAACACTCTACAAGCATACGCCAGCCTTGTCCTGCCATGCTTGGTCCGCCAATAATGAAATCAAGCGGCACAAATAAGTCGTTAGCACGTGTCGGACCATTTTGGAATGGAACGTTCAATGGCATGTGGCGATTGCCAATTTCAACTCCTTTTAAGTGGGTTGGGATGAGCGCACAAGTGATGCCAAGCTCTGTTTTATCCCCAAGTAAGCCGTCAGGATCGCGCAGTTTGAATGCTAGGCCTAATACGGTTGCAACCGGGGCGAGCGTGATGTAGCGCTTGTTCCACGTTAGGCGCATCCCTAACACTTCTTTTCCTTCCCATTTCCCTTTACATACCACGCCAAAATCAGGAATTGAACCTGCATCGGAACCCGCTTCTGGGCTGGTTAATGCAAAGCAGGGAATCTCTTTACCTTCCGCTAAACGTGGCAGGTAATGGTTTTTCTGATCTTCAGTACCATAATGTTGTAAAAGTTCGCCCGGGCCTAAAGAGTTCGGTACACCAACGGTGGATGAAAGCACTCCAGACACGCCCGTTAGCTTTTGTAGCACAATGGATTGTGCATAAGCTGAAAACTCCAAGCCGCCGTATTGTTTTTTAATGATCATGGCGAAGAATTTATGATCTTTTAAATATTGCCAAACCTCAGGAGGTAAGTCGGCTAATTCATGCGTAACTTGATAATCGCTAACCATGGCACACACTTCGTTGACTGGTCCATCAATAAAGGCTTGCTCTTGTGCACTTAATGTCGGCGCTGCAATTTTGTGTAGTTTGTTCCAGTTTGGTTTGCCTTTAAACAGTTCAGCTTCCCACCAAACGGTTCCTGCATCTAATGCCTCTTTTTCGGTTTGTGACATTGCTGGCAGCACTTTTTTGAACAGTGTTAATGCTTTTTCGCTAATCACGCTTTGACGGATAGAGGGAACGGCTAATAAAGCGATAGCCGCTAAATACAGCAACCATCCAATCACCCCGGTGTAATCCAGCAGGGTAAGAACCACCATGGTTACCGTTAGCGCAACTAATGCGCTAAAAAGTGACATTCGGTGGTAGAGGCACACACCGAACACGGTGAGAAAACCAAGTATAGAGAGCAAGATGTCCATAATTTCATTCCTTTGAGACTGTATTCACGCCATTGCGGCTGATTTTTCTCAGTGCATTGGGAAGTGTTGTTAGTCGTCTCGTTTGTGTAAGTGGTCTAACCAGTGTTAAGTGTAATCAAATTATTAACGAAATGTAAAACCTTGTATTGTTCAAAAAGTGATCCATGTAGGGCAAAACCTCAAAATAAACAACTCATAGAGGGCTTTTGGGAGTGGGAAGCGGGAGAAAACAACAATTCTTGAAGTCGAACTATCGACAGAAAGGATGGTTTGGGTAAACTCAAGCCTGTTACTGGCTCTTGATTGATGGAGCCTATCGGTAAACAGATTAAAAAGAGAATATATCTATGTACCAGGATTTAATTAAAAGTGAATTGACCGAAGCGGCTGACGTGCTAAACAAATTTCTTAATGATGAGCATAACATCGCTCAAATTGAGGCCGCCGCAAAACTGATTGCCGACTCATTTAAGCAAGGCGGAAAAGTGCTCTCTTGCGGCAATGGCGGTTCCCACTGTGATGCAATGCACTTTGCTGAAGAGCTAACGGGGCGCTATCGCGAGAATCGTCCGGGTTATCCTGGTATTGCTATTTCAGATCCAAGCCATTTGTCTTGCGTTAGCAATGATTTTGGTTACGATTTTGTATTCTCTCGCTATGTGGAAGCTGTGGGCTCAAAAGGCGATGTCCTGTTTGGCCTATCGACTTCTGGTAACTCGGGGAACATTTTGAAAGCGATTGAAGCGGCCCAAGCCAAAGGGATGAAGACCATTGCACTGACCGGTAAAGATGGTGGGAAAATGGCAGGTTTAGCGGATATCGAGATTCGTGTCCCGCACTTCGGCTACGCGGATCGTATCCAAGAAATCCATATCAAGATCATCCACATCGTTATCCAACTGATTGAAAAAGAGATGGCGTAAGAAGTTCCACATCGTTCTTTTCTTTTAATGTGTTTGTGGTTGCAAAAGGGAGTGCATTAAACCATGTGTGAATTGCTCGGTATGAGTGCCAATGTGCCGACTGATATTTGCTTTAGTTTTACTGGGTTGATTCAGCGTGGCGGCAACACGGGGCCGCATCGTGATGGTTGGGGAATCACTTTCTATGAAGGGAAGGGGTTTCGTACCTTTAAAGATCCTAACCCTAGCTTTCAGTCAAAAATTGCAGAGCTTGTGCAGAGTTACCCTATAAAAAGTCGGGCAGTGGTTAGCCATATTCGTCAAGCAAATCGGGGTGGGGTGAATTTGGAAAATACTCACCCATTCACTCGAGAATTGTGGGGGAGATATTGGACGTTCGCTCACAATGGACAATTGGCGGATCACCAGCAGCTAGAAACTGGGCGCTATCGCCCTGTTGGTGAAACCGATAGCGAGCAAGCTTTCTGTTGGTTGTTAAAGCAGTTAGAAGCGCGTTATCCTGAACCGCCTCAAGATATGCTCAGCATGTTTCAATTCGTTGCGAAGTGTTGCGATCAACTTAAGCAGCAAGGTGTGTTTAATATGCTACTTTCTGACGGTGAGTTTGTGGTGACCTATTGCACGAATCATCTGTACTGGATTACTCGACGTGCCCCCTTTGGGAAAGCAAGTTTACTTGATGAAGATGTCGAGATTAACTTCCAAGAAGAAACAACGCCTGATGATGTTGTGTCAGTGATTGCGACTCAGCCACTGACGGGAAATGAAACTTGGCAACGAATGAAGCCAGGCGAATATGCGATTTTCCATTATGGCGAATACGTTGATGGCAATGCGCAGTTCTTAGCTGACATTCCGTTTGCCGCGGCAAAGCCAAGCTGCCAAGCACCCATTTAAGTTTTGTATTCTTAAGCTTGTCTATTTACTGCTGTTTGAATTGTATTTGAGATGACAATAAAAAAGGTTGCTGTTGAGGCAACCTTTTTCGCACTATTTAGAGATACGATTTATTCATCGAAAGCATAACCATGCATGCCAAGTAATTGGCCATCTAAATAGGCTTTACCTTCACGCATTTCCAAGCGCCCTTCAACGAACCATTGTGCCACTAGTGGGTAAATTCGATACTCTTGAGCTTGGACACGTTGAGTCAAAATCTCAACGGTATCTTCATCAAAAATAGGCACTTTTGCTTGTAGAATGACTGGGCCACCATCAAGTTGTTCAGTCACAAAATGCACACTGGTGCCATGTTCTTCATCACCCGCGTGAATCGCGCGTTGGTAGGTATTCAACCCAGGATATTTAGGAAGTAAAGAAGGATGAATATTGAGCATCCGTCCTAAATAGTGACGCACAAACTCACCACTCAGAATACGCATGTAGCCAGCAAGAATGATTAAGTCAGGCGCGTATTGGTCAATTTGCTCCATCAATACCGCATCAAACGCATCTCGCGTGTCAAAGGCATTTGGGTCAATATGCACCGCCGCCGCACCTGCTTTTTTAGCTCGTTCTAAGCCATAAGCAGTTGCTTTGTTTGAAAAAACAGCCGTTACTTTGCCATCTTTAATTTTCGTTTCACACGCATCAAGGATAGCCTGTAAGTTGGTGCCATTTCCTGAAACTAAAACAACAATACTTTTCATCAGTTATTTGATCTCTACTTGCTCTTCATCGAGTTGAGCTTCAGCAATATGACCGATAACCCACGCATTTTCGCCTTCCGCTTGCAGTAATTGAACGGCCGCTTGTGCTTGATCCATTGGAAGCGCAACAATCAGTCCTACACCACAGTTAAATGTGCGGTACATTTCGTGAGTGGTTACATTCCCTTTTTCTTGCAGCCATTGGAAAATAATTGGCCATTCCCAGCTATTGCCGTCAATCACCGCTTTCGTCCCTTGCGGAAGAACGCGAGGAATATTTTCCCAGAAACCACCGCCAGTAATGTGTGAAATGGCGTGAATATCGTGCTCGGCGATCATTTTAAGCGCTGATTTGATGTAAATTTTGGTTGGTGTCAGTAAGTGCTCACCAATCGTTTTGCCAGCCAAGTCTTCATTTTTGTCGGCACCTGATACTTCGAGGATCTTGCGAACTAATGAATAGCCGTTTGAGTGAGGGCCGCTAGAGCCAACCGCAATCAGAGCATCACCTGCTGCTACTTTTGAGCCATCGATGATCTCTTCTTTTTCAACCACACCGACACAAAAGCCAGCGACATCGTAATCTTCACCTTCGTACATACCCGGCATTTCAGCGGTTTCACCACCGATTAAAGCGCAACCTGCTTGCACACAACCATCGGCAATACCCGACACCACATCAGCAGCTGTATCTACATCCAATTTGCCCGTGGCGTAGTAGTCCAGAAAGAAAAGCGGTTCAGCACCTTGAACAATCAAATCGTTAACACACATTGCAACCAAGTCAATGCCAATGGTGTCGTGCTTATTCATATCCAATGCGAGGCGAAGTTTTGTGCCAACTCCATCGGTGCCAGAGACTAAAACAGGATGTTTATATTTGGTTGGTAGCTCGCAAAGCGCGCCAAAACCACCAATGCCACCCATAACTTCAGGGCGACGAGTGCGTTTGACGGCGCCTTTAATTCGTTCAACAAGTGCATTGCCTGCATCAATATCTACGCCAGCATCTTTGTAACTAAGAGAAGTGTTATTACCGCTCACGGGGAAGTCCTCGGTCATAAGTTGGATATGAAAACGGCGCTATTCTAACAGGGCTTAAAACAAAAAGGAAAACGTTTGCGTCAGTTTTTTTGTTTATAATTGGCACTGAAATTAGCATAAAAAGTGTGTACAATTCGAAGGTTTGTTTAAATGTCGTCGGAGATGAAAATGAAAGTTGTTGAAGTTAAACACCCTCTAGTTAAGCATAAACTTGGGTTAATGAGGGAAGGGGATATCAGCACTAAGCGTTTTCGTGAGTTAGCTACAGAAGTGGGTAGCCTACTAACTTATGAAGCAACCTCAGACTTTGAAACAGAAAAAGTGACGATTGAAGGCTGGAATGGCCCAGTTGAAATTGATCAAGTCAAAGGTAAAAAAGTAACGGTAGTACCTATTTTGCGTGCTGGTCTTGGCATGATGGACGGCGTTTTGGAGCACATTCCAAGTGCGCGGATTAGTGTTGTTGGCATCTATCGTGATGAAGAAACGCTTGAGCCTGTCCCTTATTTCAACAAACTCGCTTCTAATATTGAGGAGCGAATTGCGCTTGTGGTTGACCCAATGCTGGCAACTGGCGGTTCCATGATTGCGACGATCGATTTGCTCAAGGAGCGCGGCTGTAACCAATTTAAAATTCTCGTTTTAGTTGCAGCGCCTGAAGGCATCGCGGCGTTAGAAAAAGCGCACCCTGATGTTGAGCTCTATACGGCGGCAATTGATGAGAAATTGAATGATAAAGGTTATATCGTTCCTGGTCTTGGCGATGCTGGTGATAAGATTTTTGGTACGAAATAAGCGTTAATTTTATACTGTCTTAAAGGAGAAACGAAAGTTTCTCCTTTTTTATAGTTGCTTCAGTGATGCGTCATTACGGTCATTTTATTGCTCAACAGAATTAACGCATTGTTCGATGATTATTTTTTAAGACTTAACGTACTGCTTTTTCTGTGGCTATTAGCTGGCGCACCTTGTGATGAATTTGTGGGTCGGCGCGGTGCTCTTTTTGTATTTGGAGCATGGCGAAACTCATCGGCATTGCGTCCTTGGAACGTTTTTGGCTTTTGATTTCTGCGTGCCGTCGAGGTTTGATTTTGCTCACGACTATCATACAGTTTTGCATCGGTAGCTTTGCGAATACGCTTACCCGTCACATCAAGCTTGGACGCGCCTTCCGTACCGCAAGAACTTTCGCACATAGCTAATATTTCAGCGACTTCCTCGTCGCTTAAATAACGCCATTCACCATTAGGGATACCGTCTAGGCTGATGTTCATAATACGAACTCGGCGTAGTTTAAACACTTCGTAACCTAAGGCCTCACACATACGACGAATTTGACGGTTTAACCCTTGTGTTAACACAATTCTAAAGGAGAACTTCGTTTCTTGGGTTACTTTGCAAGGCAGTGTCACCGTATCAAGAATTTCCACACCAGAGGCCATCTTATGTAGAAATTCATCGGTGATGGGTCTATCTACTCGGACGACGTACTCTTTTTCATGGTTATTACCAGCACGTAATATCTTATTGACTATGTCACCATCGTTAGTCAGAAAGATCAGTCCATCAGATGGTTTGTCTAATCGACCTATCGGGAAAATACGTTTGTGGTGGCCAATAAAATCAACAATGTTACCTGGAATATCGCGCTCTGTTGTACAGGTGATTCCAGTCGGTTTATTAAGGGCAATGTATATCGGTTTTTCTTTTGATTTTAATGGCTTACCATCAATACACACCTCATCGTTTGGCGTGACTTTAGTGCCCATTTCCGGCAATAGTCCATTGATGGTTACTCGGCCTTGTTCAATTAACTTATCGGCCTCTCGACGAGAACAAAAACCAGTTTCACTGATGTATTTGTTTAAACGAATGGTGGCTTGTTGTGACATAGATTGCTCTTACGTTTCCCAACGGCGGTGAATAAAAAGAAAGCAACACTCTAAGTGTTGCCTATTAACGTTGCGATATTTTAGCAGTTAATATTAATTAACCAAGGCGTTTTTAATGACACTCATGGTTTCCAGCCTTTCCCCATCACTTTTCCTCAACAAGATATAGACGGCATTGACGTCTTTATTTATGCGAAGAGGGAATGCTTTTATTTGTATGAGAAAATGGAAACTATTTTGAGACAGGTGTTCTTATCGAACCGACCTTGAGTAGCCGAATGATGCCATTCATCAAGAAGATAGAGTTATTAACGCGATAAAAAACCGGGGCAGACAGATAATCCACCCCGGTGCATAGCGTCACACTATTTTTCAATAGGTGCTAAGCGATCTAGTGAGGAGATTTGTCATTCATCACTTTATAAATGAAGAAACCGCCATAAAACAGCATAAGACCAAAAGCACCAAAGATTACTATCATTGAAGATAGTCCCACAGCATTACCAAATAGGAGATCAAGCCAAAAGTCCATGTTTCCTCCAAAGTTTCGAAGACACAGCCAAGTTAAAGTTTGCTCTGTTTGCTGACACTGATCTGGATCAATTATGTTGCATAGGTTAACTTGATGTTTCTATTGGTGTGTAATTAGTCACGTTTTTATGTGTATTTGATGGTGATTTAGCCAATGAGTTTGTTATTTGATGGAAATAAGATTAAAGGCTTGCGTCTTAGTTTTAGATGAGTAATATACGCATCCGTTCTAGGCAAAAAGCTCGGAACTGCTCGCTAAGTGCAGAGCAAAAATTTCGGTGAATAGCGCAGCTTGGTAGCGCATCTGGTTTGGGACCAGAGGGTCGGGGGTTCGAATCCCTCTTCACCGACCATATTTAAAAGCCTCGCAGTAATGCGAGGCTTTGTTACATTTGGAAGCGGTAAGTTTTCGTTACCAAATAGAAAGGGGTTCGCCTCTTTCACTATCTGGCTCTTCACCGACCACATTAAAGGCCTCGCAGTAATGCGGGGCTTTGTTACATTTGGAAGCGGTAAGTTTTCGTTACCAAAGAGAAAAGGGTTCGCCTCTTTCACTGTCCACCCTTCACCGAGCAAATTCAACTATTGAAAATAGCAGTCAATATTCCACGATAATGAATAGAATTAGAATGTGTAAAAAACGTCACTTTAGCGCATTTTGACGTTTGATGAGTCATTACAATTTATGACCTATATCACAATTTAACCTGTCAAATCCCTTTAATGAACTTCTCGCCTTGTCGTGAGTAGTGATTTCTATTCATATATTCATTTTTGTTATGCATTTTTATGTGATCTTT
>NZ_NDIO01000389.1:7633-21457 GCF_002241085.1 Vibrio sp. V03_P4A6T147 | reverse complement strand
ATATAAACGGGTTCACCGTTAGGCTTTTACTAAATTTCTTCCTCACAGAGTGTCTTAAGGCGGTATTTATGGATAGAGAACTCCTCGCACGAAAGCTGTATATGGAAAGAGTGAGTGCATTGATGGGAGACCATCAAATTGACGAAATCATTTTGGAAGACATGTGGGAGAACCGAGCGTCACCCGCCGAGGCGGCAAAAGCAATGACCCAAACGGAGAATGGGTACGAAGGACCAGCTTGGTTATCTCGTTACCTCAATCGCAAATAGAACACACCTAACTGGCGCGGGTTGCACTTGGATTCGCGCCAGCTCATCAAACCTGACATAATGCCCCGCAACGAACACTTACCTCCACTTTTTGATGATTGCAAAAACCTTCTCTTCACAAGGCGCATTAGGTAAAGCCATTGCCGGTTTTCAAGCTCGACAAGCGCAAATTGACATGGCTGAAGCGGTCGCTAAGGCGATTTCCCAACAATCGCAATTAGTGGTTGAAGCAGGGACTGGTACAGGCAAAACCTTTGCGTATCTGGTGCCTGCGCTGCTCAGTGGTAAAAAAGTCATTATCAGTACGGGTTCTAAAAACCTACAAGAGCAGCTTTTTCATCGTGATTTACCCTTGATGATTGATGCGCTCGGTTTCTATGGCAATGTTGCGCTATTAAAAGGCCGAGCAAACTATCTGTGCCTTGATAGGCTAAGCCGCCAAATGGTGGAAAGCCACACCAACCAATCTGATCCACAGCTATTGACTCAATTAGTGAAAGTGCGTCGTTGGTCATCGGAAACCAAAAGTGGTGATTTAGGTGAATGTGAAGAGTTGCCTGAAGACAGTGCGGTCATTCCAACCATCACCTCAACCAACGACAATTGCCTTGGCAAAGAGTGCCCAAGTTACGTCGACTGTTTTGTCTCTAAAGCGCGCAAAAAGGCGATGGATGCCGACGTTGTCGTGGTCAACCATCACCTTTTTCTAGCCGATCTGGCGATCAAAGAAACCGGGTTTGGTGAGTTGATCCCCGAAGCCGAGGTCTTTATCTTCGACGAAGCGCATCAGTTACCGGATATCGCCAGCCAATATTTTGGTCAATCAGTCTCCAGTCGCCAAGTCCAAGAGCTGGCGAAAGATATTGAAATCGGCTATCGCACTGAAGCAAAAGATATGCGCCAATTGCAGAAAGTGGGCGATAAACTGGTACAGTCAGCGATGGATTTACGCATTGTGTTGGGTGAACCCAGTTTTCGAGGCAACTGGCGTGAGGCGTTAGCTTCACCATCGATTTCGCGAGAATTAGCGCGTTTGCGAGACAGCTTAGATTTTGCTATCGATGTGTTAAAACTCGCGTTAGGTCGCAGCCAGTTATTGGATACCGCATTTGAGCGCGCCAACTTAATCAAAGGACGAATTGATCGAGTGTGTGATGTCTCTATTACTGGTTATTCCTATTGGTATGACACCACGCCGCGTCATTTTAGTTTACACATCACCCCACTTTCGGTGGCCGATAAATTTCACGAACAGGTGCAACAAAAGCAGGGCGCATGGATTTTCACCTCCGCTACTTTGGCCGTAAACGACGATTTTAGCCATTTCACTCAGCGTTTAGGACTAAAGCCCCAAGCTCAGTTTTCATTGCCAAGCCCGTTTGACTATCAGCAGCAGGCGCGGCTGTGTGTACCACGCTATTTACCTGAACCCAATAGCCCAGGCCTTGCCGATAAATTGGTGCGTATTTTGTCGCCAGTGATTGAGCAAAACCAAGGCCGCTGCTTCTTTTTGTGTACTTCCCACAGCATGATGCGCGAGTTAGGTGAACGTTTTCGAGAAGTGTTAACCGTGCCAGTGCTGATGCAAGGGGAGACGAGTAAACAAAAAACGTTGGCCGAATTTATGGAATTAGGTAATGCCTTATTGGTCGCGACAGGGGCATTTTGGGAAGGGATAGATGTTAGAGGTGACGCATTAAGCTGTGTTATTATCGACAAACTTCCATTTACCGCACCGGATGATCCGCTGCTGAAAGCGCGAATTGAAGATTGCCGAATGCGCGGTGGAGATCCATTTGCGCAAGTACAACTACCCGATGCCGTCATCACCTTGAAACAAGGGGTCGGGCGTTTGATCCGCGATAAACATGACAAAGGTGTACTGATCATTTGTGATAACCGTTTAGTCACCCGTGACTACGGTGGGCTATTTCTTGCCAGTTTACCGCCCATTCCACGTACGCGGGATTTGGACAAAGTAAAAGATTTCTTAAGTCAAATTTCAGTCACGACACCCGTAACTATTAACAACAATTAGAGACAGTAATGAGCGCAAAGATCCTTGCCTTAGACACAGCAACAGAGAACTGTTCTGTTGCTTTAATGATGAACGGCAAACTGTACGTTCGCAGTGAAGTTGCCCCTCGAGATCACACCAAGAAAATTCTACCCATGGTGGATTCCGTCCTCAAAGAAGCGGGCATCACCTTACAGGAACTAGACGCGCTAGCCTTTGGCCGTGGTCCGGGCAGTTTTACCGGAGTACGGATTGGCATTGGAATTGCACAAGGTTTAGCATTCGGCGCTGATTTACCTATGATAGGTATTTCGACCCTGGCAGCGATGGCGCAAGGCAGCTATCGTTTACAGGGTTACCAGCAGGTGGCGTGTGCAATTGACGCTAGAATGAGTGAGATTTACTGGGGTCGTTATACACGTCAAGAAGATGGCTCTTGGCAAGAGATAGATGCAGAGTGCGTCATTGCTCCTAATACTCTTGCTGAGCAAATCAAAGCTGACAGCATCACTTGGGGCTGCGCTGGAACGGGTTGGGCGGCTTATAAAGAAGAGTTAGATACGTTGCCTATCTCGTGTCAAATGGGGGAAGTATTGTACCCAGATGCACAGGATATGGTGTTTCTTGCTCAGTACGAGTTTGCCAAAGGAAACACGCTAACGGTGGAAGAGTCGAGCCCTGTTTACCTGCGTGATAACGTGGCTTGGAAGAAGTTACCGGGCCGAGAATAATCAGTGAAAGGCAAGGCGTTGCATTCGTCTTGCTCTAATTGAATAGGAACAGTATGGTTTCAATTAACGGTTTACCTCCTGCGATAGTGCCCGGTAGCAATAGGGCTAATCGCGCAAATAAGAACAATGGGGTAAAGAAAGGCGATGCCAAAACCGGAGTAGGCCAACCTACTAAGGTGGCGAATGCTGTTTCTCATTCAATTCGTCATGTTGATCCATCAGAGATTCATCGGGCTAATCTGGAATACGATCTTCCTGAAGGTCGATCAAGAAAGGCGATGGAAGAGTACATGGACGTGATGAACCAAGCAAAAAAAGAGGAACTTGCTCAACTGCTTGGAGTCGATATCTACATCTAATCCAACAAGGTCATTATGATGCGATCTTTTTCCACTTCTAAAACGCTACTATTGTTATCGTCCACATTGCTGCTTGGTGCGTGCTCAAGCTTACCGGATGATCTTCGTGCCAGTAGTGAGGCCGTGATCACCGATTACGCCACTTGGGTCAATACGCCAACCAATGAGCAAGATGAAGTCCGGCTGGGCGGCGTCATCGCCAGTGTGACTAATTTGGCGGATAAAACACGGATTGAAATAGTCAATTTGCCGATTAGCTCATCAGGCCGACCGGATATCGACCGCGAACCGCAAGGGCGTTTTGTTGGCTATGTTGACGGGTTTGTTGACCCAGTGGCTTATGCGAAAGATCGTTTGGTGACGCTAGTGGGAACCAGCCTTGCTCCAGAAAAAGCCAAAGTAGGTGAGTTTGAATACACTTTCCCAACCATGGCCGTAAAAGGGCTACATTTGTGGCGAGTTGAAGAAAGAGTGGTCGTGAATGATCTCGGTACTTATATGTACCCTTGCCACAGCTTATATTGTCGTCAAATGTACATTGGTGCTCGTGAAGGGCGCGTGGTACAAGAAGTGAAATAGCGATGCAACAAAAACAGTACTCTCTTGCGCAAGGAATGATTGCGACTCAAGAGGTGGGAAACGCACAAACGGCCGACTTATCGGTCGTTTTTTTGCATGGTTGGTTAGATAATTCATCCAGTTTTCTTACCGTTATCAAAGCGTTAAGTCACCCTAATCCACAGTTACACCTTTGCGCAATCGATTTACCGGGACATGGCCTTTCAAGCCATAAAGCCGACGGTCATTTTTACCCATTTCATGACTATATTGATGATATTTACTCATTTTTGCTCAACTTATCACCAAACAGGTTAGTGATCGTAGGGCATTCCCTTGGTGCTTTAATCGCAAGTTGCTATAGTGCCGCCTTTCCTGAGCAAGTCGCAGGATTAGTTCAAATCGAAGGAATGGCTCCATTGGCTGAATCGCCACTAGAGAGTGTGGCCAGGCTGCGCAATGGCGTACTCAGCCGCCAGCGGATCCGGCGTAAGCCTCGTCGTAGGTTACCGAATTTAGAATACGCTGTTGCTCGCCGAGCCGAAGTCAACCAGTTAGAAGCAGCCTTGATCCAACCCATCGTTATTCGAGGGGTTGAGCGGCGTAATGACGAGTGGTATTGGCGTCATGACCCACAGTTAAACAGCGATTCCTTGTATCGCATGTCGTATGAGCATGCTCAGCACATAATGGCGCACATCCAATGCCCACAACGTGTGATTCTCGGTACACACGGTTTTTCTGAGTTACGAGCCGCTCGAGGCTATTTCGCCGATGATCGGCAAGAGATGTTCACTATTTCTGGTGGTCATCATTGCCATCTTGAGCAACCTTCGCAAGTCGCCGAACTAATTTTTGGCTTAGTTAACAAAATTTAAACAAGTGTTTGAGTGTTTCGTGCTCAAGCGCTTTGGCTGTGCTGTAATAGCGCACATAAAAATATCGCCGTAGAGCAGCCGCCAATAACGAGGAGTATTACCGTGGAGAAACCTTGGCTTTCACGCTATCCAACTGATGTACCTGAATTCATCAACCCTGATCAGTACCTCTCTTTGGTCGAAATGTTTGAGCAATCGGTTCATAAATATGCCGATCAACCAGCCTTTATGAATATGGGTTCGGTCATGACTTTTCGTAAACTGGAAGAGCGCAGCCGAGCATTTGCCGCCTATTTGCAAAATGAGCTGAAGCTGAAAAAAGGTGATCGTGTCGCCTTAATGATGCCTAACCTATTGCAGTATCCGGTCGCGTTATTTGGCGTATTACGAGCTGGGTTGATTGCGGTGAATGTTAACCCGTTGTACACCCCGCGAGAGCTTGAACATCAACTGAATGACGCCGATGCAAAGGCGATCGTCATCGTCTCGAATTTTGCCAATACCTTAGAGCAAATTGTTGAAAATACCTCGGTAAAACATGTGGTATTGACCAGCCTTGGACAGATGTTACCTAGAGCAAAAGGGACGTTGGTTGATTTCGTTGTGAAATATGTGAAAGGGATGGTGCCAAAATATGACTTACCAGGTGCCATTTCCATGCGTAAGGCGTTGCACAAAGGTCGCCGTTTACAGTATGTGAAGCCTTTTATGTCTGGCGACGACATTGCATTTTTGCAATATACCGGTGGTACAACCGGTGTGGCAAAAGGGGCAATTCTGACCCACCGCAACATGATTGCGAATGTGCTCCAAGCAAAAGGGGCATATGGCCCAGTATTGGCCGAAGGCCGCGAACTGGTTGTGACGGCATTACCGCTTTATCACGTATTTGCACTGACTGTAAACTGTTTACTGTTCGTCGAAATGGGTGGGCGTAACCTATTGATTACTAATCCACGCGATATTCCAGGCTTTGTCAAAGAGTTGCAAAAGTACCCATTTACTGCCATTACGGGGGTGAATACGCTGTTTAATGCGTTGGTCAACAACGAAGAT
The DNA here is from genome assembly GCF_002241085.1 of Vibrio sp. V03_P4A6T147. Taxonomy (NCBI): domain Bacteria; kingdom Pseudomonadati; phylum Pseudomonadota; class Gammaproteobacteria; order Vibrionales; family Vibrionaceae; genus Vibrio; species Vibrio sp. V03_P4A6T147. The sequence goes on along the minus strand of NZ_NDIO01000389.1, from coordinate 15,589 downwards.
TTCCATGAACTTGATTTCAAAAATCTTAAGCTTTCTGTTGGTGGTGGCATGGCGGTACAGCGCGCGGTGGCCGATCAGTGGAAAAAAGTGACGGGTATCCACCTGCTTGAAGGTTACGGTTTGACTGAATGTGCACCACTGGTGACAGGTAATCCTTATGATTTAAGTGATTATTCGGGAGCAATTGGTTTACCCGTACCTTCAACCGAAGTGCGTATCGTTGATGATGAAGGCAAAGTGTTGGCTTATGATCAAGTCGGTGAGTTGCAAGTGCGTGGCCCACAAGTGATGCAAGGTTATTGGCAAAGACCGGAAGCGACGAAAGAAGTGATTGATGCCGATGGTTGGCTCTCTACAGGCGATATCGTCAAGTTTGATGAGCAAGGAATGGTCTATATTGTCGATCGCAAAAAAGACATGATTTTAGTCTCTGGATTCAACGTCTATCCTAATGAGATTGAAGATGTGGTTGCACTGCATGGCAAAGTATTAGAAGTGGCCGCTATCGGCCAGCCTCATGAAGTGTCTGGTGAAATCGTCAAGATTTATGTGGTTAAGCGTGATCCGAGCTTAACCAAAGATGAAATCATTGCCCATTGCCGTAAACATTTGACTGGCTATAAAGTGCCTAAGTTGATTGAGTTTAGGGAAGATTTACCAAAAAGTAATGTGGGTAAAATTTTACGCCGCGTACTTCGTGAAGAAAATGATGCGGCAATTGAACAAACAAAACGTGCCTAAGCATCAAGTCAGTATGAAAAAATAGTGCTAGAATGCCGACTCAAACCGTCGGCATTTTTATGTCCCCTCTAGTAGGGTTGCCCAAAGTGAGCCATTAGTGAACTACCAAATAATTACCCAGCCTAACGACCTACAACGTGTATGCCTTGCCGCGCGAGATGCCGATGTGGTGATGCTCGATACCGAGTTTGTCCGAGTGCGTACCTTTTACCCACAGCTCGGATTGATCCAGCTTTATGATGGTGAAAACCTCTCTTTAATCGACCCACTTGCCTTTGATGACATGGCCCCTTTTGTCGAGCTACTGCAAGACACCTCCGTGCTCAAAGTGCTGCATGCGTGTGGTGAAGATCTCGAAGTGTTTCATAATGCATTTGGCTGCACACCGTTTCCAATGGTCGATACTCAAGTAATGGCGGCCTTTCTCGGCCATGGACTGTCTACCGGATTTGCCGCATTGGTCAATGAATTCTTAGGGATTGAAATTGATAAAAGTGAATCGCGTACTGATTGGTTAGCAAGGCCTTTATCGCAAAAGCAGTTGGATTACGCTGCCGCCGATGTGTTTTATTTGCTGCCGATTTACGAGAAATTACTCGATAAAGTGACGCAGGCGGGCTGGTGGCAAGCGGCGCAGCAAGAATCTGAACTATTGAGCGTCAAACGCATTAAACAGACTAATCCCGATTTGGCCTATTTGGATATCAAAGGGGCATGGCAACTAACACCGCAAGAATTAGCGATTCTCAAACCCTTAGCTACTTGGCGCTACGAAGAGGCGGTACGCCGTGATTTGGCGCTCAATTTTGTGGTCAAAGAGACAGATTTGCTGACTATCGCTCGTTTGGGATTGACGAGTGCAAGCCGTATGATTGATGAAGGGGCCGATCCGAGATCGATTCAACGTCACAGTACCAAAATCATTGCATTGGTGAAAGCGGGCCAGCAGACTCCGGCTGATCAATACCCACCTAAAATCGACCCTTTGATGGACTATCCCGGCTATAAACAGTTGTTTAAACGGTTGAAAGATGAAGTTAAATCAGTGTCTCAAACCACGGGTTTAGCGACTGAATTTTTAGCCTCTAAAAAACAGCTCAACCAGCTATTGAGTTGGGTGTGGAAGAAAGAGAGAGATCCCGCGCAATTGCCGGATGTGATGCAGAGCTGGCGCTTACCTATTCTCGGTGAACGGCTCAACAAATTGGTTGAGTAAAATTGGTTAGTAAAGAGAAAGAGCCTGCAATTTTGCAGGCTCTTTTATCATAAGGATTACTTTTCTTCGTCTGGCAGTTTCACGTTCAATTCCAGCACAGAGATATCATCATCTTTGTGCTCAAAAGAGACTTCAACCATCGAAGGGTCAACCGCGACGTATTTGGCGATCACCTTGAGAATGTCTTCTTTCAATTGAGGCAAATAGGTCGGTGCAGGGTCATTTTCACTACGACGTTCGGCGACGATAATTTGCAAACGCTCTTTGGCAAGGCTTGCTGAGGTCGTTTTCTTTTGTGGTCGGAAAAACTCAAGTAGAGACATAATATTAACCCCCGAAAAGTCGTTTAAAGATGCCCTTTTTCTGCTCCGTTAGAAAACGAAACTCGACTTCTTGCCCTAATAAGCGCTCGACAGCGTCAGCATAAGCTTGGCCTGCGTCTGATTGATCGTCAAAAATAACCGGAACACCTTTGTTGGAGGCATTAAGCACCGCTTGGCTTTCTGGGATCACGCCAAGTAAAGAGATATGTAAAATCTCTTCAACATCTTCCACGCTCAACATTTCACCTTGTGTCACGCGAGTAGGGTTATAACGGGTCAATAAAAGGTGCTGTTTAACAGGCTCTAACCCTTGCTCTGAGCGCATTGATTTGGAATCCAAAATCCCTAAAATGCGGTCCGAGTCGCGCACGGAAGAGACTTCAGGGTTCGTCGTTACAATCGCTTCATCAGCAAAGTACAAAGCCATCAACGCGCCTTGCTCAATACCTGCTGGTGAGTCGCAAATGACGAAATCAAAGCCCATCGTATCGAGTTCATCCAAAACGCGCTTTACGCCCTCTTTGGTGAGCGCATCTTTATCACGGGTTTGTGAGGCAGGCAGAATAAACAGGTTTTCGGTGCGTTTATCTTTGATCATCGCTTGGTTAAGTGTCGCCTCACCGTTGATGACGTTGACAAAGTCGTACACCACGCGGCGCTCACAACCCATGATTAAGTCAAGGTTACGCAGACCGATATCAAAATCGATGACCGCTGTCTTTTTACCTTTTAAAGCCAAGCCAGAAGCAATTGCTGCGCTTGAGGTTGTTTTACCAACGCCGCCTTTTCCTGACGTTACAACAATAATGCGTGCCATTATGTTTTCCTTGTTAATTTTAAATCGTGAGCGTTTCAAAATGCAGTGAATCATCAACCATGCTGAGCATCACTTTCTTCTGCCAAAACTCACTTTCAATTTGATCGCTAAGCCAATAATTTCCAGCAATGGAGACCAGCTCTGCTTGTAAATCGTGACAAATAATTTTTGCTTCCGTTTGGCCGCTGGCACCGGCAATGGCCCTTCCGCGCAGTGAACCATGAATGTGAATTGAACCATCGGCGATCACTTCGGCCCCTGCGCTGACGTGATTGAGGATCACTAAATCGCTATCTTTGGCATACACTTGCTGGCCAGAGCGAATGGGCGTGCGAATCACCTTGGTTGGCGCGATTTGAGCGGGAGCTTGAGAAGGCGACTTGCTTGCTGCCATCACGGCAAAGCCAGCTTCTGAGGCTAAGTTTTGGCTGCGTTTATCACGGCAACCTGTCACACCGACCGGGATCATTCCCGCTTCAGTGATGCCTTGTTTAAGTATCGCAAAATCAATATCGCCAATCACTTTAGCAATATTGATCACCACAGGTGCAGAGGCAAAAAAAGCAGGAGCTTGGGCGACTTTTTCCTTGAGAAACTCAACGGTATTGGCAACTTCACTGTCGCAAAGGTGTAACACTGACAAAGTAAAACTGCTACCTTTTAGGTCAGGAGTATTCGACATCTTATATTGACCTCAATAACTAATGGCTTCACTAGAAAGGGCGTTGCCTGAAACTAGGGTTGTCATGTTATATTCCCTGACTTAGCTCAGCAAGTTATCTTGCGGTCAAATGTTTGTTTTAATCTCAAATTTGGTAAAAGTTTAACGTTTCTAACTTAATTGGCTCGAAAAGCCAGTTTATTACAATAAAAGGTTTGTCATGCTTTGCTCTATCTACAAAAGCTCTAAAAAAGAAGGTACCTATCTCTATATCCCCAAAAAGGATGACTTTTCACAGGTTCCTGACACATTAATGGCGATGTTCGGTAAACCTACTTTAGTCATGGTAGTGAAACTGGAAGGGCGTACACTTGCCCAAGTGAACATTGAAAAAGTAAAAGATTCTCTAGAAAATGAGGGCTTTTTCCTACAGTTACCGCCACCGCCACAAAATTTATTAGAACAATATAAGCAGCAAAAGGCTCAGCAAAAAGATAGCTAAGTTTTCAGCTCAAGGAGGACGATTTGAGAAAGTTATTGTCAGTCGTATTGGGATTAAGCCTCTCCACGCCATTGATGGCGAATGAGGTTAGTTTTGAACACTATGTGGAAGGCTTGAAGCAGCAAGCACGAAATGAAGGCATTTCAGAGCAAATTTTAATCGATGCGTTTAAAAATGTGGAGTACAAGCCACGTGCTGTGACGGCCGATCGCAATCAACCAGAAAAGAAACTGACGCTGGATGAATATATCCCACGCGCGGTTCCAGAATGGAAAGTGAACCAAGCAAAGGCGCTGTATGAAAAGCACTATGCAGAGCTTAGCCGCATTGGCGAGCAATATGGTGTACAGCCGCGCTTTATCGTGGCTTTGTGGGGCGTAGAAAGTAATTTTGGTGCGTTGACCGGTGGTTTTAGTGTTATTGATGCGCTGACGACTATGGCTTATGACGGTCGTCGAGAAGAATTTTTCCGCAAGGAGACGATGGCCGCGTTGCAAATTCTACAGCAAGGTCATATCCAAGCTGATGAGATGAAAGGTTCATGGGCTGGCGCGATGGGACAATGCCAGTTTATGCCGAGTTCGTTTTTGGCGTTCGCTTCCGATGGTAATGGCGATGGCAAAAAAGACATTTGGCGCTCAAAGGAAGATGTATTCGCGTCGACGGCCAATTATCTCAGCCAATCAGGATGGGATGATAAATACACTTGGGGCCGTCAAGTTAAAGTTCCGCATGGGTTTGACCGCACTCTAGAAGGGCGACAGCCCGAAAAAGGGAAATCACTGAGAGAGTGGAACAAGCTCGGTATTACCCGTTACGAAGGTAAACCACTGCCTAATTTAGACAACGTTCAAGCTTGGCTTATCATGCCAGATGATGAAAATGGCCGCGTTTACTTGGTATACAACAACTATAATGTGTTGATGAAGTGGAACCGTTCATATTATTTCGCCCTCGCGGTGAGCCATTTGGCGGATAGAATTACCTATTGATTTGAACCTTAATTGAACGCAAAGGGCTCATCATGAGCCCTTTGCTATTTCTGGAGAGTGTGTGCTAGTTGAACGTGCAGGGCAAATGGTGATATTTGCTGCGTTAATCAAACATCAAGGCTTTACCGCTGCGGCCAAAAGCTTAGGCGTATCAGTATCGCATGTTAGTAAGCAGTTGGCCTTACTGGAAGCCTCGCTCGGGGTGAAGCTCGTTCAGCGAACCACTCGCAGCTTCACCACAACCGAGGCTGGAGAGGCTTTTTATCGCCATTGTATTGCGGTCGTTGGGTTGATGGATGCTGCGCAGTCTGAAATGGAAAGCCAGCGTGATGAGGTGTCTGGGCTAATTAAGCTTGGTCTTTCACAGTCGTTTGGTTCTTTGCACATTTTGCCAGCACTGGAGGCGCTTCGTCAGCGTTATCCAAAACTGCAAGTGGAAGTGCATTTGTTCGATTATCGAGTCGATATGCTCGAAGAAGGGCTTGATTTGTGGGTGACCAACAACGAACATTTGCCGGAAGGGTACGTGGCGCAACGTCTCGCCGATTGCCAATTTGTGCTGGCGGCATCACCGGAATACTTATTAAACCATTCACCCCCTCAGACACCCGGTGATCTGTTAGGTCACAACTGTCTTATCTACCGTAGTTGGGAGCGAGATTACACCAGTTGGTCGTTTGCTAATCCAGAGCAAAAGATCAACATCAATGTGTCGGGTAACTATTCGGTGGATTTAGCCGAAGCGGTCCGTGACGCCGCCGTGGCAGGGTGGGGTGTTGCTTACTTGGCGACTTATTTAATTCGAGATGAATTTCGAACTGGTAAACTGATCCAGTTGTTGCCAGATTGGCACGCAAATCAAAGTATGCCTTTTTATGCGGTTTACCCGAGCCGACAACATATGCCGAAGAAAACCTCAGCCGTGATTGAATTTATCAAGGCTTTAATCGGTACACCTTGCTACTGGGATACTCAGTTAGAGCCTTACATCCGTTTGACAAAAGTGTAATGAGTACGAATTATTATTTCCAAACTCAGAAACATCTTTTCCATATGGAAAATATAAGCCTAGGCAATCGTTTAGCTTGTTACAAATCAACAGCTTGAAACAAGAGGCTTAAGGCTGCTATTTTTAAGCACACCTCTGTAACATTTGCGACTTGCGCATTCGTTTTCGCACGATAGAATGCGCGCCTTTCCTATCCCCGTTATCTGGATTGACAGCAAATGAACTCATTACTTGGCGTCGTCGCCATCTTATTTACGGCTTGGCTACTTTCTACCAATAGAAAAAACATCCAACTTAGAACCGTGTCGCTCGCTTTTTTATTGCAAGTAGGCTTTGCACTATTGGTTCTGTATGTCCCTATGGGGAAAGAAGTGCTCAACAGTGTCACGGGTGCGGTATCGAATTTGATCAATTATGGGCAAGAGGGAATTGGCTTTCTCTTTGGCGGTTTAGCCAATGGTAGCGTTGGTTTTGTGTTTGCGATTAATGTGCTTGGCATCATCATTTTCTTCTCCGCTTTGATCTCCGGTTTGTACCACATTGGTTTGATGCCTAAAGTAATTAATTTGATTGGCGGTGGTTTGCAAAAATTATTGGGTACGGGGCGTGCAGAGTCACTGTCAGCCACGGCGAACATTTTTGTCGGCATGATTGAAGCGCCGTTAGTCGTTAAGCCCTATTTAAAGCACATGAGTGATTCGCAATTTTTTGCGGTGATGACGTGTGGCTTAGCCTCGGTTGCGGGCGGAACGTTAGTTGGCTATGCCTCACTGGGCGTTAACCTTAACTATCTTATTGCGGCGGCATTTATGTCAGCTCCAGCCGGTTTGTTGATGGCGAAAATTTTGGTGCCGGAAACCGAAGCGCAAAGTCAGCAGGTGGCCAACGAAGAGGTTGAGATACCAAAAGCAACCAATGTGGTTGAAGCCGTGGCTGATGGGGCAATGTCTGGGCTTCGTATCGCGGTTGCGGTTGGGGCAACGTTACTGGCCTTTATCAGTGTGATTGCGCTACTCAACGGCCTATTGGGCTGGGTGGGCGGTCTGTTTGGCTTAACCCTTAGTTTTGAATTGATTTTAGGCTACCTATTTGCTCCAGTTGCGTGGCTGGTGGGCATTCCATGGAGCGAAGCGATGACGGCAGGCTCACTGATTGGTAATAAAATTGTCGTGAACGAGTTTGTCGCTTTTATCCAATTGATGGACGTAAAAGATTCGCTCAGTGAACATTCTCAAGCGATTGTAACTTTTGCTCTGTGCGGCTTTGCCAATATTTCGACCATGGCAGTATTGATCGGTGGTTTGGGCAGTTTGGTGCCAGAGCGTCGCAGCTTCATCTCTCAATATGGTTTTCGAGCGATCAGCGCTGGCGTGCTGGCTAACTTGATGAGTGCTGCGCTTGCTGGGGTTATTTTGTCGCTATAAACGTAGCGTTTCTATTGGTTACGAAAACCCACCATACATTTTGTATCTTCGATGCCGGCTAACAGAGCCGGCATTTTTATCCATCCACCTCACCAAAATAATATTGACCATATCAATTTCTCAACGACGTGTGATTAGGTGAGTTCGTGAAGTCCGCCGAAAAAGATTTGCAAGCGGTGTTGATGTTAAAATCATGCCGTGATTTTGAGCTGAGATAATTAAAATTATCAGTTATTTAGAGTGCAATTCTCGTCCTCTAGCTTATTAGTTA